>NZ_GL882824.1:52656-63923 GCF_000195655.1 Klebsiella sp. MS 92-3 | reverse complement strand
TTCACAGCGCTGCCGTTTTTCACCTTAATGGGTGGCTAGACCAGGCTTTTCAGACGGTAGATCCACTCCAGCGCCTGACGCGGGGTCAGGGAGTCCGGATCAAGATTCTCCAGCGCCTCAACCGCAGGCGAGGTCTCTTCCGGGGCGGCGAGTAGCGACATCTGCGTGCCGTCGACCTGGGTCGCCGCCGCGTTGGGCGAGATACTCTCCAGCTCGCGCAGTTTCTGCCGCGCGCGCTTGATCACCTCTTTCGGCACCCCCGCCAGCGCGGCGACCGCCAGGCCATAGCTCTTGCTGGCCGCGCCGTCCTGCACGCTGTGCATAAAGGCGATGGTATCGCCGTGCTCCAGCGCGTCGAGGTGGACGTTGGCGACGCCTTCCATTTTCTCCGGCAGCTGGGTGAGCTCGAAGTAGTGGGTGGCGAACAGCGTCAGCGCCTTGATTTTGTTGGCCAGATTTTCCGCACAGGCCCACGCCAGCGATAGCCCGTCGTAGGTGGACGTGCCGCGGCCAATCTCATCCATCAGCACCAGGCTATGCTCGGTGGCATTGTGCAGGATATTGGCGGTTTCAGTCATCTCTACCATAAAGGTCGAGCGGCCGCTGGCCAGGTCATCCGCCGCGCCGACGCGGGTGAAGATGCGATCGATGGGCCCGATCTCCACCTTCTGCGCCGGGACGTAGCTGCCGATATAGGCCAGTAGCGCAATCAGCGCGGTCTGGCGCATATAGGTACTTTTACCGCCCATGTTCGGCCCGGTAATGATCAGCATCCGCCGCTGCGGCGCCAGCTGCAGCGGGTTAGCGATAAACGGCTCTTTCAGCACCTGCTCGACCACCGGATGGCGGCCTTCGCTGATGCGAATGCCTGGCTTATCGCTAAAGGTCGGGCAGCAGTAGTTCAGAGTTTCCGCGCGTTCCGCCAGGTTGACCAGCACGTCCAGCTCGGCCAGCGCGCTGGCGCTGGTTTGCAGATCGGCGAGATGCGGCAGCAGCAGGTCGAACAGTTCGTCATAAAGCTGTTTTTCCAGCGCCAGCGCTTTGCCCTTGGAGGTCAGCACCTTATCTTCGTATTCCTTCAGCTCAGGAATAATGTAGCGTTCGGCGTTTTTCAGCGTCTGGCGGCGCACGTAGTGGATCGGCGCGAGGTGGCTCTGGCCGCGGCTGATCTGGATGTAGTAGCCGTGGACGGCGTTGTAGCCGACTTTCAGGGTATCGAGGCCCAGCCGCTCGCGCTCGCGGATCTCCAGCTTATCGAGATAATCGGTGGCGCCATCGGCCAGCGCCCGCCACTCGTCCAGCTCTTCGCTATAGCCAGGGGCGATGACCCCGCCGTCGCGGACCAACACCGGCGGGGCGTCGATCACCGCGCGCTCCAGCAGTTCGCGCAGTTCGGTGAACTCGCCCATTTTCTCGCGCAATTTTTGCACCGGCTGACTGTCAACGTCGGCCAGCAGCTCACGCAGCAGAGGCAGTTGCTGCAGGGCATGACGCATGCGGGCAAGATCGCGCGGCCGGGCGGTACGCAGCGCCAGACGCGCCAGAATACGCTCCAGATCGCCGACCTGGCGCAGCACCGGCTGCAGCTCGGTATAGCGCTCCTGCAGCGCGCCGATGGTCTGCTGGCGCTCCACCAGCACGGCGGTATCGCGGACCGGCATATGCAGCCAGCGCTTGAGCATCCGGCTACCCATCGGCGTCACCGTACAGTCGAGTACCGAGGCCAGGGTGTTGTCGGTGCCGCCGGCCAGATTCTGGGTGATCTCGAGGTTACGGCGGGTGGCGGCATCCATAATGATGCTGTCCTGCTGGCGTTCCATGGTGATGGAGCGGATGTGCGGCAGCGAGGTACGCTGGGTGTCTTTGACATACTGCAGCAGGCAGCCGGCGGCGCACAGGCCGCGCGGGGCGTTTTCGACGCCGAAGCCGACCAGATCGCGGGTGCCGAACTGCAGGTTTAGCTGCTGGCGTGCGGTGTCGATTTCAAATTCCCACAGCGGGCGACGGCGCAGACCGCGGCGGCCCTCGATCAGCGACGATTCGGCAAAATCTTCCGCATACAGCAGTTCCGCCGGGTTGGTGCGCTGCAGCTCTGCCGCCATGGTTTCGCGGTCGGCCGGTTCGCTCAGACGAAAGCGCCCGGAGCTGATATCCAGCGTCGCGTAGCCGAAGCCTTTGCTGTCCTGCCAGATGGCGGCCAGCAGGTTGTCCTGGCGCTCCTGCAGCAGCGCTTCATCGCTAATGGTGCCCGGGGTGACGATACGCACCACTTTACGCTCGACCGGCCCCTTGGTGGTGGCCGGGTCGCCAATCTGCTCGCAAATGGCCACCGACTCGCCCTGATTGACCAGTTTGGCGAGGTAGTTCTCTACGGCGTGGTGGGGGATGCCGGCCATGGGTATCGGTTCGCCCGCGGAGGCGCCGCGCTTGGTCAGCGAGATATCGAGCAGCTGCGAGGCGCGTTTCGCATCGTCATAAAATAGCTCGTAAAAATCCCCCATCCGGTAAAACAGTAGAATGTCAGGATGTTGCGCCTTCAGCTTGAGATACTGCTGCATCATCGGCGTGTGGGCGTCGAGATTGTCAATTGTGCTCATGGGGTGTTATCCAGATCCCTGATTTGAAATGGCTGCGATTTTGTAGTTGTCGTCGTTATCACATGGATGAGACATAATAACGGAGATGGGCAGGTGAGGGAAACCGACGAAAGCACGCGGCGCGATCCGGATTCCAGTTGCAGAGGGGGCGGGGTACCGTCACAGTAATTGAACCGCCGCCACGCGATCGTCTTCATACATTACGTTCGCCGTCGATGTTGTTCTGCCTTCTGGCCGTAGACCTCGTTACGACAACGGCTTGTGGTTGCTAGTCGTAAAGCCATTTACCTGCTTTTGCTGATTCGGCAAACATTTTGATAGTTAAAGGTTTACGCGTTTTTTCTACATCTTCTCGTTTTACTTTAAACCACCGAGTTAGCATTGGAGTATTCTCCCAAGGGAAATAACACGACCATTTAACACTGGAAAGATCAACATTAAATTTTTGTTCAAATTTATTTAAAGCGTCATGCAGATCGTCGCCGGGAGCATCAAATAAGTCATAATCAAGTTCCAATGGGATTTCTTTCCAATTTTTATCTAAACGGGTTGAGATCTCATCTTTAAACAAGTCTAAAACCTGATCTTGAATGCTTTTCATTAAAAGGATGTCCATTGTATACGGTCTTTGGGGCGAGCTATTAGGTTGTATTTTTCCTGAGTTTTTCTTGAAACTTGATAAATTGAGTTTACAAGTCCTATCCAACCTAACCACGGAACATAACGGGCGATAACAGCAGCAAGACTATTCGTTTTTCTCATTCTTACACCAACGGGTGTAGGAACCCTAATACCAAATGGAGTTTTTGCATTTCTCAGAAGCATCCTTCCATATTTAGAAACAACACTTGTTCCTTTTATTGCCTCTCCTGGCTTTGTTCTGGTTTTTAGCCAAGGTTGCCCGGCGAGGATAGCGGCACCAGATTCAATACCAATGCCAAGTTCGTCACAAAATTGTTCAAGAAAAATGACATCAAAAAGTTCACCAGCCGAAAGATTGGATTGTCCGTGATAGAAATAGGTTCCATTTAGTTCTTCTGTCGTATCCATTTGCTCATCTATTATGCTGTTTGTCTTTCATTCCAGGCATCGGTGAAAATTATATTTCCGTCACAATGTTTCCAGGTGATCTTCTCATATCTAAGTTCGACAGATTCAAGATGGTTGTTGTTCTTGTCTTCTGGGGAAGCCATTGTAGGAGATATTGATACGATTCGGACGCCTTCAAGTAGCATATTGAAGTATTCCACTTCTTGACCAGCATCGCTGATTTTATACCATTTGATTTCAGCAGATTTCAGGTTCTGACCAGTAGCTACTGCTTTGTAGAGGTATGGACTGGAATAGTCGAATTCTTTAACGATGATCATTGGTGAGTGCTGACGAGTGCCGGTAGGCTTGCCAGTGGCATTATCAGTGGGAATGGAGAGATTGTGATGAAACCCTTTAAATTCGATGCTGAACTCCCTGTCTGCAACATCACAACCACCTTTGATTAGTGCCCCACCGTCGTCGTATATCCACATATTACCTGGAATAGCCATGCTTCTTCTTCCCTCTATTATCATTAGTAAGAAAACAGTGTATCGAGTTGATTAAGCGCAGTAAATAATCAATGTGTCGTTTTTGGATTAATACGGGAAATATCTTCTCTGTAATGATGGTTTATATTTAAAAATAGCTGTCGTAAATATTTCATTGGGTTATTACGCCATTGGTATAGATTTTAAATATAAATGACCCTCAATAATATAATGCAGGCAATTATTGCCAGAAAGCGTAAGCGCGGCGCGATCCGGATTCCAGTTGCGCCGCGCGGGGATTATGGCGCCAGATAAACCTGGGGGACCGCGTTGTCCGGGTGCTGGACGAGGCGGACATCCGCCCCGTACCAGCGATGGATAACCGGCTGCTGGATCACCTCCTGCGGCGTGCCCTGGGCGACCAGATGTCCCTGGTGGAGCAGCAGGATGCGGTCGGCCCACAGGGCGGCGAGGTTAAGGTCATGCAGCACCACGCAGACGTGCAGTTGCCCGCCGGCGGTGAGCCGTTTGAGCAAACGCAGCAGGTGCTGCTGATAGTAAAGGTCCAGCGCCGAGGTGGGCTCATCGAGAAACAGCCAGCCCTGCGGCGCGCCGTCGCGCCATAGCTGCGCCAGACAGCGGGCCAGCTGTACCCGCTGCTGCTCGCCGCCGGAGAGGCCGGGATAGCGGCGACCGGCAAGGCCATCGCAGCCGGTGACGGCCATCACCGCCGCCAGCACCGCCGGATCCGCCGTCGCGCCCCACGGTGAGCGTCCCATGGCAATGACCGTTTCCACCGTCCAGTCGGCCTGCAGGGCCGTTCGCTGCAGCATGACCGCCCGCCGGCGCGACAGCGCCTCGGGGGACCAGGCCTCCAGCGGCTTGCCTGCAAGATGGCGGGTGCCGCTGTCCGGAGTCAGATAGCCGGTCAACAGGCGCAGCAGAGTGGATTTCCCGGCGCCGTTCGGCCCGATAAGCGCCGTCATCTCGCCGCCGCGCAGCGCGACGGAGACGTTGTCGATAATCTGTCGTTTACCAAGGTGAAGTGACAGCCCCTGGGCGCAGTATTCATTAACCATGTCTGGAGTTCTCCCGACGAAAGACCAGCCACAGAAACCAGGGGGCGCCCAGCAGGCTGGTGAGCAGACCGACCGGTATCTCCGCCGGCGCCGCCACGGTGCGGGCCAGGGTGTCGGCCAGCAGAAGCAGGATCGCGCCGGCCAGCAGCGAGCCGGGGATCAGTCCGCGATGGTCCGGTCCCAGCCACAGGCGCATCAGGTGCGGCACCACCAGGCCGATAAAGCCGATGACTCCGCTGATGGCCACCGCGGCGGCCACCAGCACCGCGCTGCACAGCAGCAGCCAGCGCTGCAGCGCCTGCACGTTGACCCCGAGATAGTGCGCCTCTTCATCGCCAAGCTGCAGCAGATTGAGGCGGGACGCCATCCACCACACCGCCAGCGCAGCCGGGATAATCAAGGTCGCGGCCACCAGCAGCGTCGGCCATTCGGCCTGGCCCAGACTGCCCATTCCCCACAGCGACAGCTGGCGCAGCTGGGCGTCATTGCTCAGCCAGGACAGGACGCCGACCAGCGCGCCGCACAGCGCGTTGATGGCGATCCCCACCAGCAGCAGGCGCGACAGCGAACCCTCCTCCGCCCGACTGAGGATGAAAATCACCACCATCACCGCCAGGCTGCCAATAAACGCCGCCAGCATCGGCATATACAGAGCGATCAGCCCCGCAGCGGAGAACGGGAGCACCAGCCAGCTGGCCACCGCCAGCGCGGCGCCGCTGCTGATGCCCAGCAGGCCCGGGTCGGCAAGCGGGTTGCGAAACAGCCCCTGCATCACGCAGCCGGAGAGGACCAGCGCCGCGCCCACCAGCAGGGCCAGCAGCACCCGCGGCAGACGGATGGTCAGCCAGATATGGCGCAGCATGTCATCCCCGGAAGGCAGCAGGTTGACCAGCGGCAAGCGCATGGCGCCGAGGGTGGTGGCAAACAACGTCAGGGAGACCAGCAGCAGCGTCATCAGCAGCAAACGGCGAGCGAGGGCAGGGCGCATCAGGGCAACTGCTCCGCTTTGTTTCGCAGCGCGATTATCGCCTGCGGTGTGCGCGGCCCGAAGCCCAGCAGGGCCATATCGTCGATCGTCAGCAGCTGTTTATGACGCCCCGCCGGGGTCTGCGCCAGGCCGGGCAGTTTCCACAGCCCGGCTTCGCCGCCCATCCCTTTGAGACCATCGGCGGAGATCACCACCAGATCCGCCTGGCTGGCGGCGACCCCTTCCTGCGACATGGCGCGATAGTGGTCGAAGCCCTGCATCGCGTTCTGCAATCCGGCGGCGCGAATGGCGCCATCGGCCGCGGTATGCTGTCCGGCCACCAGGGTATTCATTCCGCCGTGGCTGAGAATAAACAGCACCCGCTTAGCAACCGGCTGCGTTGGAATGGCGGCGATCTGCTGCTGAAGCTGCTGGCGCAGCGCGTCGCCTGCCGCCGTTTTGCCTAACGCTTCGGCAATGACGGCCACTTTGTTATCGATCGCGGACAGACTTTCGCCGCCCGGCACGTTCACCACCTTCACCCCGCTCGCCTGCACTTTGTGTAAGACCAGCGAGGGCTGCGCCTGGGCGCTCGCTAACACCAGCTGCGGGCGTAACGCGAGGATCCCCTCGGCGTTCAGCTGTCGCAGGTAGCCGACGTCCGGCAACTTTTGCGCCGCCGGGGGCCAGCTGCTGGTGCTGTCCCGCGCCACCAGGCTCTCCTCCGCGTGAAGGGCATAAACGATCTCAGTGACATCTCCGCCGAGTGTGACGAGCCGCTCAACGGCGGCGTGACTCAGCAGCGGGAAAGCGATCAAGAGCAGTAACCAGCGCATCATGCGGGCTGCCCTTCACGGGTCAGGCGGTCTACCTGCTGGCGCCATTGCGTCTGCTCGGGGTGCCCCTCGCTGCGCTGGCCGTAGAGCTGGGCAATCTGGGTGCCGTCTTTAGCGAACAGTTCGACGCTGGTGACGTGTCCGTCCGAAGTCGGCTTGCGGGTCACCCACACTTCATCGAGGCTCTCTTCGCGCAGATGCAGGGTAAAAGTAGTATTGAAGATATTCAGCCAGCCGCGCATGGGGGCCAGCTTCTCCAGGGCGCCGGTAAAGATCTGCACGCAGCCGCGATTGCCGACGAAAATCATGATTTCATTGCCCTCCTGGCGCACCGTCTCCAGCAGCGACGGCAGCGCATGGCGATCCACGCGGCAGGCGAGGTCGTCGCTCACCAGACGGAAGGCCTGCTGGCGGGAAAGCTGATATTTACGCAGCAGACCAAAGAACTGGTGAACGTCGGTCATCGCGCGCCAGTCGTTCTCCAGGGCGGCGCCGTCGGCGGTATCGGCATATTTCACCGGCTCCAGCGGGCGCAGGGTCAGCGGTGCCGGCGCCGCCACCCGATATTCCGCGATCAGGGTCTCCCAGGCCGCCATGTCGGTCTGCGTGGTCGCATAGACTTTCAGCAGGGCGTCGCCGTGGTGGTCGAAAAACTGGATGCTCTGACGGCCATTATCGTTCAGATGGAAGGCGCTGGCCCACTGGCTGAGGAACAGACGCAGGTCGAGCGCGCGCGGGTTCAGCACCAGCCCGGCGTGGCCGCTGAGGTGCTGGTGCGTGAACTGGCCCACCTGCTCATGCACGGCATACTCGTTGCGGCAGATGCATTTGGTTTCGCCGACGCGCTCCAGGGCGGCAATCAGCGCCCGGGCGTCATCGCTCAGGCGCACGGCATCATGGCCGAGGCGGGCGGCGGTCAGCTCGGCTTCGCTGATCCCCATTTCCGCGGCGATATCGCGGGCATATTTCGCGGTACTGGCCGCTTTGGTGGCCTGGTAGCGCTGCCACAGGTCAGGGTGTGCATTTGGCATAATCATATCCTTCTCGACGATGAATATCCCCGGCCGGCGGGCCGGGGGCAGGTGCGTTATTATTCGGGCAATCAGAAGTCGACGTTGACGCCCAGCTGCCAGGTGCGGCCCGGCATCACCGCCAGCGCTTTATCGTTGGCGTCCTGGTTGGTGCCGGTCTCGATATTGCGGCTGCTCAGGTAATCCCAGTATTTACGATCGGTGAGGTTGTAGACCCCGCCATTGAGGCGCACGTTTTTCGCCACCTGCCAGTACGCGGTCCAGTCCAGCATGCCGTAGCCCGGCACGCGCATATAGTCGCTGCTGGCATCGGTGATGGCGGATCCGCTGTTGCTGTAGCTTTCGCGGTTGGTGGCGGTCGCCTGTTTCCCTTTGACAAAGGTCGCCGTCAGGGCGGTGCCGTAGCGTTTCGCCGGATCGTCCCACGCCACGCCGACGATGGCTTTCATCGGCGCCACGCTGTCGAGGTCGACGTATTTATCGCCGCTGTAGCTGGATTTCGATTTCCCTTCGCTATAGCCGAGGGCGAGGGTGGCGCTCAGGCCGTCCACCTGCTCAAACCAGGTGCCAAAGTTAAATTTAGTGCTAATCTCACCGCCGTAGATATAGGCTTTATCGCGGTTTTCCGCCTGATAAATGGTGTAGATGTTCGACGGCACATTCGTGAACTGGCCCGGATTGTTGGCGCGGGTATAGCGGGTATAGGCGATAAAGTTCTTATAGCTGTTGTAGAACAGCGCCGTGCGCAGGGTGATGCCTTCGGTAACTTCCCCTTTCAGCCCCCACTCGAGATTATCGCTGGTTTCCGTCTTCAGATCGGTATTGCCGATCAGGGCATACTGCTGGCTGCCGGCGTAGCTGGAGCCGAGGTTCCAGGAGCCATACAGCTGGCTGGCGTTGGGGAACTGCGCCCCGCGCTGGTACTGCAGGTAGGTCATCAGGCGCGGGGTGAGGTCGTACTGGAAGGTCAACGACGGCAGAACCTGGGTATCGCTGTTTTTGCCGTACAGATTCGCCACCGACGATTCGCTCAGTACGCTGCTGTTGGCGGCAAGGTCGGACAGATTTTCCGGCTTAGTCGATTGATGCACCACGCGCACGCCGGGAATAATGGCGAAGTTGTGGCTATCAAGGTCGAAGTTGATCTTATCCTGGACAAAGCCGCCGAGGGTGTAGCTGCGGCTGTCTGCCTCCGGCTGCATGATCTCGCTGTAAACGCTGGGGATCGGCGACTGGCTGAACGGCCGCTGGGTTTTGCTGGTGCTGGCGTTGAAACCGGCGCTTAGATCGTGGCGGCCCAGGGTTTTCGCCAGCGCAGTCTGCAGGCCCCAGGTGTCGGTATCGTAGTTAGAGTTCACCGTCTGCATTCTGCGGGTGACGCTGTCCGGCATATAAGTCCAGTCATGGGCTTCGGTATGCTGGTAGTAGATTTTTGTGGAGACGCTGTCGAGGTAGTCGTTCATCGGCGTCCAGTCATCCTTCAGGCTCAGGCCCCAGCGCCGGGTCTGGCTGGTCTGGTTGGCGGTGCCGATGGTGCTGTTGCCGCTGGAGTCCCAGGTATCGTAGTGGGTGTGGTTGGTTTTATGGTAATAGTCGAAGGTGCTGGTCAGCTTGTGCTCATCGTTAGGCTGCCAGATCCCGGAGGCCAGAAAAGCATCGGAGTGCCAGTTCGCCGGGTAGGCGTCGACGGTGCCGCTGTTGTTTTCGGTTTCCTGGCCGTCACGGCGGCTATAGACCAAAATCCCGCGCAGGAACTCATCGCCGCCGGCGACGGTCACCCCGTTGTGCCAGCTGCGATCCGCAGAGTCGTAACCGCTGCGGTAGCCGAAGGCGCTGGTCTTGCCCGGGCGCAGGTAATCATCCGCCGATTTCGGGCGGAAGGAGACATTCCCCCCGATAGCGCTGTTGGCCGTTTCCGTCGAGGTGGCGCCGGACTGGATATCCACGCTGCCGTACATATACGGGTCGATATAATCGCGGCCGATACCGAAGGTGTTGAGCCCGGCGCGGCCGACGTAGCCGCGGCCGGTGGCGTTGGGTTGCGCGATACCGTCTACGTCGATGCCGACGCGGTTGCTCTCCATACCGCGAATGTTGTAGCCGGTGTAACCTCCGCGGTCGAAGCCGCTTTTGCCGTTGCCGGAGCCGCCGCTGGCCCCGGTGGCGCTGATGAGCGGCTCATAGCGCATGATTGAGCCGAAATCGTTAGCGCCTTTATTCTCCAGCTCCCGGGCGCTGATGCTGTGTTCGCTACCGGCTTTCTGCACCGGCGCGGGGGCGGTGACGGTCATTTGTTCCGAGGTGTCATCCACCGCCTCGCCGCTAACGGCGGAAGTGTCTGCTGCGATGGCAGAAGTCTGATAAATTGCTGCAAACAAAGAGGTCACCAGCAGGCGTTTTTTACACCATGCTGCTGACGGAGTCGATTTGTACATAGTCGCCACGCCTTGATCGTTATTAGTATCGGCTCACGCGTTACTTCCAGAGATGCAGGTTGCTCCGTCTTTTCCGTTGCGGATGGGGTCTTACTCCATTTGTTGATTGCGAATGGTAATGATAGGTATTATCGTTTGCAACAAAATAATCATGTGTTCTTCATTTAAACTGCACTTTGTTTACAATTTGCCCTTTCAGACTTAGCGAGACGACGATGAACTCAAAAGCGGCCATCACCATCACCTACTGTTCCCAGTGCAACTGGATGCTGCGCGCCAGCTGGATGGCGCAGGAGCTGTTACATACCTTCAGCACCGACATCGCCTCGGTGACACTGGTGCCGGGGACCGGTGGGATCTTCACGATCGATGTCGACGGTCAGCAGATCTGGGAGCGCAAGCAGGATGGCGGTTTTCCGGATGCGGCCGAGCTGAAACGCCGGGTGCGCGATGTCTGCTTCCCGGAGAAGCCGCTGGGCCATGTGGATAAAGGTGACCAGAAGGGGTGACAACCCCCTCCGGACGACAAGCGCCCGGAGGAGAAGCCGTTAGCGGGCTAACTGCACGTCAACCAGCACGCTTTGTCGGCGGGGGCGGATGAGGGATACCGCTTCTTCCAGCACGCCGGGGAGATCTTCGGCCCGGGAAACCGACAGGGCCGCCGCGCGGCTGGAGGCGGCGATCGCGGCGAAATCCGGCGAGGTGGTAAAGGCGGTGGCTGGAATGGTTTCCGCGCGGGCCGCGTAGCCGTCCGGGTAGAGCGCTTTGGTGCCGCCCGCGACGGCGCCCCCCCCCCCCC
>NZ_GL882824.1:35685-52541 GCF_000195655.1 Klebsiella sp. MS 92-3 | reverse complement strand
CGCCCCCCCCCCCGCCGTTATTTCCGACCACGACGAGGACAGGAAGCTTCATTACCTCCGCAATATGGTGGCAGACCGCAGGGTTGGCGAACAGGTACGACCCGTCGCCGACGGCGGCAATAATCAGCTCTTCCCGGCGCGCAAGCTGCAGCCCCAGCGCGATGGGCAGGGCTTCGCCCAGGCCGCCGGCCAGCGCTTCCTGGTAATAGCTCTCGGCATGGGTCAGTCCGGCAAACTGCGGCAGCGTGGTCAGTTCAGAAACGATCCGGCCGCGGTGTTGATTAGCCAGATGGCCGAGGCAGTAGCTGAGCCAGGGTTTGGTAATGGCCCCGGTCTGGCTGGCATGGAGAAGCGCGTCGCGCTGGTTTTTCTGTTGCTGGATGCGGCTCTGCGTATATGCCGCCCGCTCCGCCACATGTTGCTGGCGGGCGGCCTGCAGCGGGCGCAGCGCCTCTTCCAGCAGGCTGAAGACTTCATCGGTCTCGCCCGCCAGGTTGATGTCCGCGCGATAGCCGCGCACCGGGTAGCGGGAGAAGAGCGGATCGGGCCCCATCTGGATCACGGTGCAGTCCTGGCGACAGTCGCCCTCGGCGATCATCCATGGCGCCTGCGAGTCGACCACCAGAATCACATCGGCGTCAGCGAGCCAGACGCTGGGATCAGCCCCGGCGAGCAGGGGATTATCGGCGCTCAGGGTAACCTCGGTGCCCCAGTATTCCACCAGAGGGATCGCCCATTCGCGCACCAGACTATCGAGGCGCGCAAAGCCTTCCGCCGTTCGGGCGCCGCGCTGGGCGAAGATGACCGGGTGTCTGGCGCAGGCGATTGCCTCGGCTGCGCGGGCGATATCTTCCCGGACTGGCGCATAGCGGACCGGCTGCTGCGAAGGGCCAGCCTGCAGCGCGGCCTCATCGACGGCAAAGGTTTCGCACAGTGGCTCACGCGGTAAGCTCAGGTAGACCGGCCCTTTCGGCAGGGAGCTGGCGATCGCCCAGGCCCGGTCAACATGCTCGCCGATCTGATCGGCCAGCCGCAGTTCAAAATCCCACTTCACGGATTCACGGATCAGCGCCGCCTGGTCGCGCATCTCCTGGCCGTAGCCAATCGGCGTATTACGGCAGCCGAAGTGGGAATGTTCGCTTATCGGCGTGCGGCCGCCAAAAATCAGCACCGGAATATTGCTGTTCGCCAGATTGATGACGCCGCAGGCGGCGTTGGCTAGCCCGACGTTGGTGTGAACCATCACCGCCTGCATCTTGCCGGTGCCGAGGTAATAGCCATGGGCCATGCCGATGGCGGCGTTTTCATGCGGGCAGATCACTAACTCCGGTACCTTTTGCCCGGTCGCCCGGGCCTTTGCCCAGGCTTCAATGACTGGAGGATAATCGGTGCCCGAGTTGATAAAAATATACGCCACGTCCAGCGCCTGTAGCCGATGCAGTAACAGTTCAGCAGCCGATAATGTGATAGAGGCCATATTCTCTCCGTATTCACGCGGTGTAATCGCGGTAATTAAAAGGTTAAGAAAATAAATCCGCCCATCGTAATGATGGAGGCAATAATACTCAGCGCCATCGTCGAGGCCATTTCCTGCTCGCCGGTTTTATACTGCATAGCAATAATTATCGCGATGGAGCCTACCGGGATAGCCATCGTCAATACGACTTCCTTTATTTGCTCCATGCTGAAGCCCATTTTTAATAAAATGAGATAGCAGGCGCCGGGGACCAGAATATTGCGGGCGATAACGGTGATAATGGTAGCGGTGGTGATAACAATGCTGCGCGTATAGAGCACGATCCCGGCGGCAAACAGCGCCAGCCCCCCAGAGGCTTTGCCCAGCAGACCCAGCGACATCGAGATAGTCTCCGGAATATGGATATCCGCCAGCACGATGATCAGGGCGATTACCGGCGACCAGACCACGGGTTGTTTAATGGCGTTCACCACCCGTGCGCCAAAGGAAATATGCTGGCTCTTATCGCCGGTGGCGACCGACATCAGTATCATCACCAGCGGCAGCTGGAAGACGTTTTGCGTGATGCTGGACACGGTGATCAGCGACGCGCTGACGGTGCCAAATAAAAAGGCCAGCACTGAGGTGCCGACAAACGGGACTGCCGGCGAGCCGATGGCCAGCGCCTGCAGCGTACTGAGGGCGAGGTCGCGTCGAAACAGATAGCGGGCGACCAGTAAGGGAATGACGAAGCTGAGAATCAGCGCCAGGATGATAGCCACGGCGACCGGGCCCATGGTCATGACGATGTGTCGCGGCGTCATCACCATATTGCTGAAAATACTTAGCGGCAATGCGTAGAGCATCACAATTTTATTGATGTCTCCTGCCTGCTGCCAGTTAAAGTCTTTTCGTTTACCGCTAATATAGCCGATGATGACGGTAATGATGACCGGTAATATAGCGCCTGAAATTAATAGAATATTGTTCTGTGTCATGGTGATATATTCTCATTATAAATTATCTTCGGATCAGAAATGTGTTTTGCCGTGGGTGGTGAGATAAATAAATCCTTTTGAAGTATGCGTTCCGGTGATTTTTGAGCGTATTGATAGCGATATTTATTCGCTAAAAAAGGGCGCAGGGGAAATGCAAAAACCGTTTATTCAATGAGTAAATATCATGCCAATGAAATTTAAGCAGATTCAGGCATTTATTACCGTCGCCCGCGAAGGCAATATGACCCTGGCCGCAGAGAAAATGGGGATCACCCAGTCGGGACTGAGCCGACTGCTATTGAGCCTGGAAGCGGACTTGAGCGCATCCTTATTCGAACGACATAAGCACGGCATGGCGTTGAGCGAATATGGCAGCGCCTTTTTACCCTACGCGCTGACGATGCTGAATACCGAACAAAAGGCGCGCGAGGAAATTGAGCTCATCCGCGGCGCCGGGAAAGGCATTCTGCGGATTGGCTGCGTTTCCAGTCTGCTGACCAGCCATTTCATCGATAAGCTGGCGGCTTTCCATCAGCACCATCCCCAGATCCATCTGCGGATCGTCGACCGCATTGACTCCGAGCTGTATAAGCTGTTGCTGATGCACGACATCGATATCGCCCTCTGCGGTCCCTTACCGCATGATGAGAAAATCGTGGTGCGGGGCAAAATTAACTGGCAGGACCGGATCTGCATCGTCGCCAGGCAGCACCACCCGCTGCATCAGGCGGCGGACGTCACCCTGGAGGCGATGCTGGACTATCCGTGGATCATGCCGCCGCCGTCTAGTACGCCAATGAACATCCTGGCGGATATCTTTCGCGCCCGGCAGCTACCCTGTCCGCAGCCGGTTATTGAGTGCGCCTCATCCTCGGCCATTAAGGCCTTTCTGTGCGAGAGCGATCTGTTAACGTCGATGCCGGCCCCGGTTTACCGACACGAAGAAGCGCTTGGCCTGCTGCGCCCGTTTGAGCTCGAGGGCAGCGTTTTTATCCGGGATTTCTATGCCTACAGCCATTTCGGGGTTCTGTCCGGGGCAGCCCTGCAGTTGATTCAGCATCTGAAGCAGTGAGTCTGGTCGGGTATGGATATTAAGGTGTATGATAAATGCATCTTAAAAAAGACGAAAGGCGGGGAGATGGGGAAGCGTATCGAACGGGAAAAAATGACGATTCAGCGGATGATTGCCCTCTACCAGCGGCGCTGTCCCGAGGCGCAGGCCGATAATGCGCACTATCAGGCGCTGAACGCCTACGCTGACAAGCGCCTTGATAAGTGCGTGTTTGGCGAGAATAAACCGGCCTGCAAGCAGTGTCCGGTGCACTGCTACCAGCCGGCGAAGCGCGAGGAGATGAAGCAGATTATGCGCTGGGCCGGGCCGCGGATGCTCTGGCGCCACCCGATCCTCACTATTCGCCATCTGCTGGACGACAGGCGCCCGGTGCCGCCGCTGCCGGAAAAATATCGACCGAAAAAGTAGCTGCTTTCCCTGGTCAGCGCTGCGCAGCCGGGCGACAAGTCGTGCTCTTGTAGCCCCGGCAAGGCGTTAGCCGCCACCGGGGATAATTGCTGAAGTTTTCTGTTTCTGACTATCGCGGATCGTGCTTGCGACAAAGGCGACCACAAACAGCGCGGTAAACAGCACTACGATAGTCGGCGCTGGCGCGCTGTCGAGATAGAACGCCAGCCACACCCCTCCCGCCGAGCAGCCGATGGCCACCGCTACCGCCAGCAGCAGGGCGTGGATAAAGCGTCTCACCAGCAGAAGCGCGATCGCCCCGGGGGCAATCAGCAGCGAAATCGACAGAATAATCCCCACCGACTGCAGCGTCGCGACGATGGTCAGGGCGATCATGCACAGCAGGCCGTAGTGCAGCAGTCCGCCGCGCAGGCCGCTGGCTTTAGCCTGCGTTGGATCGAAGGCGTGCAGCAAAAAATCCCGCCATTTGAGACCGATAATCAACGCAATCACCAGTGCGATCGCCGTCGTTTGCCCAATATCGCGGAGGGAGATCCCCAGCATATCGCCGAACAGGATATGGTCGAGATGAACATCGGACTGGATCGCTACGTACAGCACCAGTCCGGCGCCAAACATGCCGGAGAAGACAATCCCCATGATGGTATCGCGCTTGAGTCGGCTGTTATCGTCGAGAAAACCGGTCGTCACGGCGCACAGCAGACCGGCGATAAACGCGCCGATGGCGAAGGGGATGCCGATAATGTAGGCCAGCACCACGCCCGGAAAGACCGCGTGGCTCATGGCGTCGCCCATCAGCGCCCAGCCTTTGAGCACCAGAAACACCGACAGCAGCGCGCAGGGAATGGCGACGACGATCGATATCGCTATCGCATTGACCATAAAAGGAAACTGGAACGGGGCCAGGAACAGGTTCAGCATGCGGCCTCCCTGGCGCGGCGGCGGCTGGCCAGCAGGCCGTGCTTCGGCGCGAAGATAAAGGTGATGAGGAACAGCAGCGTTTGCGCGACCACGATAATGCCGCCGGTGGCGCCGTCGAGATAGTAGCTGAGCCAGGCGCCGAAGAAACTGGTCAGGCTGCCGATAGCCACGGCGATGGCCAGCAGGCGCGGGAAGCGATCGGTTAACAGCCACGCGGTGGCCCCGGGAGTGACCACCAGGCAGATGACCAGAAAGGCGCCGACGGTCTGCAGCGCCGCCACGGTGCAGGCGGCCAGCAGGGTAAAGAACAGCAGCTTCAGGCCGCGGGTGTTCAGGCCAATCGAGCGGGCGTGGTGTTCATCAAAGAAGGTCACCATCAGGTCTTTCCACTTCAGCAGCAGAATCGCCATTGAGATAAAGCCGATCGCTGCCAGCTGGATAATATCCTCCGGGGCGATGGCCAGAATATTGCCGAGGATGATGGTCTGGATATTCACCGACGTCGGATTCAGCGACACCATAAACAGCCCGATCCCGAAGAAGGAGGAGAAGATCAGCCCGATAATGGCATCCTCTTTTAGCCGCGAGCGCTGTTGCAAAAACAGCATGCTGCCCGCCGCCAGGCCGCCGGAGAGAAACGCGCCGAGCGCGAAGGGCAGGCCGAGCATATAGGCCCCGGCGACGCCGGGTACAATCGAGTGGGAGAGGGCGTCGCCAATCAGCGACCAGCCTTTGAGCATCAGGTAGCAGGAGAGAAAGGCGCAGACGCCGCCCACCAGCGCCGACACCCACATCGCATTGAGCATATAGTGATAGCCAAACGGCTCCAGCAGCCAGCTCATCGTGGGCCTCCCGCCGCGCGCCGGCTGATAAACGGCCGCTCGTCATCGGTGATAACCTGCGCTTCCCCGCCTGTGAGCGCGACGTGGCGCAGCACGCCGCTGAAAGCCCGCTCCAGATTCTCGGCAGTGAAGGTGGTTTCTGTCGGGCCGCTGGCCAGCACGGTGCCTTTCACCATCACCGTATAATCACAAAATTCACTCACTGACCCGAGGTTGTGGGTGGAGACCAGCATGGTACAGCCCTCATCGCGGAGCTCGCGCAGCAGGCTGATGATCCGCGCTTCGGTCTGCACATCGACGCCGGTGAAAGGCTCATCCAGCAGGATCACCTGACCCTGCTGAGCGATGGCGCGGGCAAGAAAGACGCGCTTTTTCTGCCCGCCGGAGAGCTCGCCAATCTGCCGATGGCGGTACTCGCTCATGCCCACGCGGGCCAGCGCGGCATCGACAATTTCGCGATCGCGCGGCTTTGCCCGCCGCAGCCAGCCCATATGGCCGTAGCGGCCCATCATCACCACATCCTCCACCAGCACCGGGAAGGACCAGTCCACCTCTTCCGACTGCGGGACATAGGCGACCAGGTTTTGGCGCAGTGCGCGGTTGACCGGCTGGCCGAGTATGGCGATCTCGCCGTGACCAACGCGGACAAAGCCCATCAGCGCTTTAAACAGCGTGGATTTACCCGAGCCGTTAACCCCCACCAGCGCGGCAATGGAGCCGCGCGGCACGCTGAACGAGGCGTCGCGCAGGGCAGTGTGGCCGTTGCGCCAGGTGACGGTGAGCTGGTCGACATACAGTCCCGCTTGCGCTGCATTCATGGCTGCTTCCTCATCCCGTCCTGGATACCGTTGACGATGGTTTCGGTGGTGACGCGCAGCAGGTCGAGCCAGGTCGGCACCGGGCCGTCGGCGGCGCTCAGCGAATCGACATACAGCACGCCGCCGTAGTGGGCCCCGGCTTCCCGCGCCACCTGACGCGCCGGTTTATCGGAGATGGTGCTTTCGCTGAAGATGGTCGGGATGCGTTCTTTCTTCATGGTGTCGATAACCTTGCGCACCTGTTGCGGGGTGCCCTGCTGGTCGGCATTGATCGGCCACAGATACAGTTCGCGCAGGCCATAGTCGCGGGCCAGATAGGAGAAGGCTCCCTCGCTGGTGACCAGCCAGCGCTTATCCGCCGGCAGCTGCGCCAGTCTGGCCTGCAGCGGCGCCATCGTCTGACGGATCTTCTCTTTGTAGGCCTCGGCGTTACGGCGATAGGTGTCGGCGTGAGGCGGATCGTACTTCACCAGCGCATCGCGAATGTTATCGACATAGATCAGGGCGTTATCTGCCGACATCCAGGCATGGGGATTGGGCTTCCCGCTATAGGGGCCCGCGCTGATGCCCATCGGCTGGATCCCCTCGCTGACCACCACCTCCGGAACGCCCTGTAAGTGCTGATAAAAACGGGCAAACCACCGTTCGAGATTAAGCCCATTGCTGAGGATCAGCTGCGCCCCCTGCGCGCGTTTGATATCGCCGGGCGTGGGCTGGTAATCATGGATCTCCGCGCCCGGTTTAGTAATGGAGCTGACGACGGCGGCGTCGCCGGCCACGTTCTGCGCCATATCGGCGATAACCGTGAAGGTGGTGATAACCCTGAATTTCTCCTGCGCCGAGGCCGGCGTCGCGGCCAGCAGAGCCAGCGCGCTGGCCAGCAGCAATGATTTCAGCGGTGTCAGGTGTAGCATAGGATCCCTCGCAATGGTGTGGTTAATTTCCCAGCGTTTATAGCCATTGCTATGTTATATAGCACAAGCTATTTATAAATGAAAATAATTCTTATTTACATGCGTGGGTAATAATGAGCCCGGAAACGAAAGCGCGAAAAGGGGAGGTAAGTCTGGCCCGGCGCCAACCGGGCGAAGATCAAGAGATATCGGCGACCGACTGGCGCGGGATCAGGCGGCCAGCCAGCGAGCGGCCCTCGGCGGTGAAGGTTGGCCGGTCGTCAATCAGGCTGCGAATACGCTGAATACAGTTATCCAGCAGCGCCTCCAGTGGCCAGGAGATGCAGGTCAGCGGCGGGTAGAGCAGCGAGGCGAGCGGGGAATCCTCAAGGCTCAGCAGGGAGACCTCCTGCGGGACGGCGATGGTGAATTCGCGCAGCAGACGCATCGCCTCAGCCGCGTAGCGGTCGCGTTTAACGATAATGACTGAGTATTTACTGAAGCTGTTAATTAAGGTCAGCAGCGCCTGCTCGACGTCATCGTTGGCCGTCAGCACCAGCTGACGGTTAAAAGGAATGGAGTAGTTCTGCAGGACGTTGCGGTAGCCTTCCAGCATCTGACGGCTGGCATCGTCGCTATCGCTGTCCACCAGCAGGGCGATGTTGCGGTGTCCCTTGCCAATCACATAGCGGCAGGCGCTTTCGGTGGCAAAGGCGAAGTCATAGCCCTGGCTGTTGCTCCCGGCGACGCCGAAGCGGTCAAAGGCGATAACGTTGCGCGGCGCGTCGGCGGCAACGGCGCCCAGCACCACCACCGCCACGCACTGGCGCTGCAGATCGTCGATTACCGCCGCCTGCTCTACCGGGTCGCTGACGTACTGGACCAGCAGGCTTTTATTCAGCCCTTTCAGCGCCTGAGAGAGCAGCGGCAGCAGACGTGCGCCGTGGCTTTCGTCCTGCGCGGAAATCACCAGACCAACGTGGCTGGATGTCTGACTGGCGAGGTTTTGCGCGGCAAAGCTCGGGCGATAGTTGAGTTCTTCAACGGCCCGCAGCACAGCTTCCCGGCTCTCTTCGCGCACGCCCCGGGTGCCGGTCAGCACGCGGGATACCGTCGCTCTTGAGACATTCGCTAATCTTGAAACATCATCAATCGTTGGCATGGCTTTTTCTGTCTGAACATTTTCGCCTAGCTTAACATACCTGCTGAAAAAAGTGTCTACCGCGGCCCTTGCGCGGCGCCGGGAAGCCGGGGCAGCCAGGCCGCGCCGCGCACGCCGCTGGCGTCGCCGAAACGGGCCGGTTTGATCTGCGTGCGGCAGGTGTCGGAGAAGATCCACGGCACGATGGCGGCAGGCAGATCGCGATAGATCTGGCTGACGTTGGACAGACCGCCGCCCAGCACAATCACCTGCGGGTCGAGAATATTGATCACCGACGCCAGGCTGCGGGCAAAGGCATCGATAAAGTGTCGCCAGTGGGCCAGCGCGCGCGGATCGCCGTTTTGCGCCGCGGCGACAATGGCTTCCGCACGGGCTTGTTCCCCATAGCGGCGGGCGAAGCCGGTACCGGAGAGAAAGCTTTCGATGCAGTTCGTTTTGCCGCAGTAGCAGGGCTGCGGCGGGCCATCGCGCTCAGGAGTATAGCCCGGCAGCGGATTATGCCCCCACTCCCCGGCGATAGCGTTGGGGCCGCTGAGCAGCTGTTGATGAACGGCGATCCCGCCGCCGCAGCCGGTACCGATAATCACCCCGAAGACGGTGGTAGCTCCGGCGCCGGCGCCATCCACCGCCTCCGAAAGGGTGAAGCAGTCGGCATCGTTTGCCATCCACACCGGCTGGCCAAGCTGCTGCATGATATCCCGGCGCAGATCGTGACCGTTGAGCACCAGGCAGTTGCAGTTTTTAATGCGTCCGCTTTGCGGATCGATAGCCCCGGGCAGGCCGATCCCCAGGGTGAACGGCTGCGGGCTGACCGCGCGAATATCGGCAATCAGGGTCAGCAGCTGACGCATAAAGGCGTCATAGCTCTCTTTGTGGGTCGGCCGGCGCAGGCGCTGGACGCATTCGCCCGCCGGGTCCAGCAGTACGGCTTCCATTTTGGTGCCGCCAATATCTATTCCAAGATGTAACATAGTGACCTCGGGGAATCAGGCCCGGCCAGCGCGTCTGGCCGGGCAAGGCGCTAGGCGTGAAGCGGCTGCGCGCGGTAAATCGCAATCAGTTCGGCAATCAGCTCTTTCGCCAGAATGGATGTCATCAGGTGATCCTGAGCATGGACCATTACCAGCGTCATTTTGGTTTTTCCCTCGCCTTCGTCAGCTTCGATAAGCTGGGTCTGTACAAGGTGAGCTTCGCGGGAATAGTGCGCCGCTTCCTGCATTTTGGCGTCGGCGGTGGCGAAATCACCCGCTTTAGCGGCGTGCAGCGCTTCGTAGCACAGGCTACGTGACTGGCCGGCATTGATGATGATCCCCATCACCTGTTCTTCTAATTCCATGATTATCCTCTGAATCGTTAGCGTTAAGCGGTTTGCGCCGCGTTGTCAGCCTGGCCGACGGCGTTTTCACGCTCCTGGGCCAGCAGCTGTTTTTCGTAAGCTTTGAGAAATGGCAGGTACATCACCATGGCGGTGGCCATACAAATGAGGCACAGGATCACCGGGCTAAAGCTCCAGTTCGCCGCCCACGAGGCGCCGATAGGCGCCGGCGTTGTCCATGGCGTCATCGACACTACGCGGCTGACCAGGTCCAGCTTCAGCGCGAAGTACGCCAGGGTCGCGTTCACCATCGGCACCAGCACGAACGGCAGGAAAAACAGCGGGTTCATGATGATCGGCGCGCCGAAGAGGATCGGTTCGTTAATATTGAATACCCCAGGCACGACCCCCATCCGGCCGATCGTCCGCAGATGCACGGCCTTGCTGCGCAGCAACATCAGCGCCAGCGGCAGGGTGGAGCCGACGCCGCCGATCAGCAGATAGTGATCCCAGAAGCCCTGGACATAGATGTGCGGGATAGCGGTGCCAGCGGCCATGGCCGCCTGATTGACCGACAGGTTGGCCATCCAGAACGGGTTCATGATCCCGGTGACGATCAGCGCGCCGTGGATCCCGGCGAACCACAGCACCTGACAGACCAGCACCGACAGCAGGATCGCCGGCAGCGTATCGGAAGCCGCGACCAGCGGCTTCACCAGCGACATGATCGCTTCCGGAATGATCATCCCCAGCTGGGCTTCGATAAACAGGTTCAGCGGATGCAGCGTCAGAATGATCGCCAGCACCGGGATCAGGATTTCAAACGAGCGCGCCACCCCGGCAGGCACTTCCGGCGGCAGGCGAATGGTGATGTTATGCCGTTTGAGGAAGGCGTACAGCTCGGTGGAATAGATGGCCACCAGAATGGCGGTAAAGATCCCCTGACCGGAGAAGTAGGCAGTAGAGATCTGGCCATCTTTCAGCGGCGCGGCTACCAGCAGAAACGACATCAGCGACAGCATCCCGGCGGTCAGCGAGTCCAGATGATGGTGTTTGGCGAGGCTGGCGGCGATCCCGACGGCGATAAACAGGGTCATCACCCCCATGCTGAAGTGGAACGGCAGCATCAGCGCATCGCGATGATCGAGCGAAAATTGCAGCCAGGCGCGGGCGAATCCCCAGGTGGTGTCGGGTGAGAAGGGGGGAAAGATAAACACCAGCAAAAACGAGCCGACGATCATAAAGGGCAGGGCAGTGATAAAGCCATCGCGGATCGAGGTGACATATTTTTGCTGGCCGATCGCGCCGGCCAGCGGCGTGATCTGCCGTTCGATCACGTCGATCAGTTTAGCGTACAGAGAGCTCATGATCTTTCCTTAGTTCTTGTTTTCGATAAGGGAAAGGGCGAAATCAAGGACCGCGGCGCCTTTTTGCATGCCGTAGTCCATCATATTGATGGGTTCGACGCGGATACCGTATTTATCCGCCTGTTTTTGCAGATCCTGCTGCATGTATTTCACCTGCGGCCCCAACAGCACCACCTGATAATGGCCGACCTGTTCGGCGAACTCCGCTACGCCATAGGCGTTGATCTCTACCGGCAGGCCCCGCTGTTCGGCTTCCGCAATCATTTTTTTCATCAGCAGGCTGGTGGACATGCCTGCTGAACAACACAACATAATTTTTTTCATAATTACCGCTCCTGATGAGGTTGGATGAGCGGACTATAGTCAAAATGGATGCATTACGGAAAGCGCTTTCCGTTTGTGGATTTATTAATTGTGACCATGATCACCTATGGCAGGCTTTCACTTTCCGGTGTTGTGGGCGATCATCCCGGCGAGACAACCATTCGCAAAGGTAGGAGTATGAACATTCAGTTAATGAATGTGGCCGTGGACATCATCGAGCAGCGGCTGGCGCCGCTGGCGAATGTTCTGACGCGCAACAACCACATTACGGCGATGCGCGATAGCTTTGCGCTGGCTATGCCCTTTGTGATTGTTGGCAGCCTGTTAGTTCCCATTTTGTTTCCGCCCGTTTCCATCGACGGCGCCTCGCGTTTCGGCCAGGTCTATTTGCTGCTGCGGCCAATCCTGCTGCCGACCTTTCAGCTAACCATTGGCCTGGTGGCGCTGATTGTCGCCTTCGGCGCCAGCGCCAGTCTCGCCAAGCAGTACCGTCTGCCGGAACGGCTCTGCGGTTTAACCGGGTGTCTGGCTTTTCTGCTGTTTATCGGCTTTCGCGAGACTGCGGTGAGCAATGTTTATCTCGGCGGTATGGGGATATTTACTGCCCTGATATCCAGCACCTATTCCATTGAGATAATTCGTTTTTTCTACAAAAAAGGCTGGTGCATTCGCTTGCCTGATGAAGTGCCGCTGATGACCCGCAATGGCTTTCAACTGCTGATCCCGCTGCTGGTGGTGATGCTGTCGATAAGCGTGATGAATGCCATACTGCTGCAGACCACCGGACGCATCGTACCGGAGTTGATCAGCGAAGCGGTGCGGCCGCTGGTGCTGGCGTCCGACACGCTGATGGCGGTACTTATCTCTTTATTTATCTGTAACTTACTCTGGTTTATCGGTATCCACGGCGCGCTGATCATCACCGGGATCATGAACCCCTTCTGGATGACCTATCTGTTTGAAAATCAGCAGGCGCTGGCGGCGGGTTCGCCAACGCTGCCGCATATTTATCTGCAGGGGTTCTGGGATTTTTACCTGCTGATCGGCGGTATTGGCTCCACTTTGCCGCTGGTGCTGATGGCGATGCGCAGCCGCTCGCGGCAGCTGAAAAGCGTGGCCAAGATTGGCCTGCTGCCGTCGCTGTTTAATATCAACGAGCCAATACTGTTTGGTTTTCCGGTGATCATGAACCCGGTTTTTTTACTGCCGTTTCTCTTTGTTCCGCTGATAAATGCCTGTATCGCATGGTATTTAACTCAGCTGGGTATCCTCGACCGCGCGGTGGCGATGCTGCCATGGTCGATGCCTTCCCCGCTGGGGGCAGCATGGTCGGCGAACGGCAGCTGGAAAAATTTGTGCATGAGCCTGTTCGCGATGTTTAACGCCTGGATGCTCTATCGCCCCTTCTTCAAAGTGTACGAACGCCAGCTCGCGGAAACCGAACGCTGATCCTCTCGCCGTCGGCGGCTTATCCCCCGGCGGCACCTGCTCATCTGCTCCTCCTTCCGCTCCACTGCCGGCGCCCGGCGACATTCTTGTCATTTTATGTGATCAGTCTCACGAATATATTCGCCGCAGAGCTAATTTTGTGAACCAGATAGGCAATTATGGAAAGCGCTTTCCATAAGTGGATGTACATTTCCGTTTTTGATCCGTAAATTTCCCCTCCGTTATCGGTTCGTGTTAACAAACATAACGTGGGAAAAAAATAATGATAAAGCTGAAACACTCAATACCTCTGGCTCTCCTCTCGCTGGCAGGGGCCAGCAGCCCGGCCTGCGCCGATCCGAAGTATGATTTTGCGCTGCATGGCTATATCCGCTCCGGGATCCTGGCGAACTCCGATGGCAACCGCGCGGACTCCGTCGGCCTGATGCCGGACGGTAAGTGGCGACTGGGCAACGAAGAAGACACCAAGATCGAACTGATCCCCACCGTGACGCTGACGGCGGACAGCGGCGTGGTGGCGAAAGTGCAGGCCAACCTCACTCACCAGTCGAAATGCACCTCCGACTGGAACTGTCAGGATGACGATGGCCATGACGTACAGTTTCGTGAAGGGTTCGCCGAGCTGAGCAATCTGGATTTTGCGCCGGAGATGACCTTCTGGGCCGGTAAGCGCTACAGCAGCTCCAACACCTCCAGCCATCAGTTCGACTGGGAGTACATTCAGTACAACGGCACCGGCGGCGGCTTCGACAACATGGATCTCGGCTTCGCCCGCTTCGACGCCGGGGTGTACGCCTTTTCACCCACCGATGAAACCAAAGCCTACCCGGTGGATAAGGGAGATCAGGGCTACCCGGATGACTATTCCCTCAACCTGTGGCTGAAAAAGATCGCGGGGACAGGCTTCGATCTGGAGCTGATCGGCCACCACATGAACCGTAACGAAAACCATCCGACTTCCGCCGAGAAGGGCTATGGCGTGACCGGTATTTATAACTTTGACGGCTTCTATGGTCTGACCGGAGGCTACTCCCGCCTCGCATTGCAGTACGGGAAAGGGCTGGCGGCGGGTGACTCGCTGGGTAAAAACGGCTGGGGCTGGGCCAACCTGGAAAACACCCAGTCCTGGCGAGTGGTGCTGGATAGCGTGGCCTCGATGGGCGACCTGGAGATCTCGACCTTCGCTTTCTGGCAGAAAGATAAAAACTACCGCTGGTGGACAGAAGATGAAAATGGCTGGGGACGCTCGATGTGGGTCGCTGGTATCCGCCCTTATCATCAGATCACCCGCAACTTTGCCATGCAGTACGAGCTGGGCTACGAATACCTGGATGACAAAAACTACAAAGGAGTAAACGGCAAAGGCAAAGGCGGCCTGACCAAAGTCACCGTTGCGCCAACGCTGACCTTTGACTCCGGTTTCTGGGCGCGTCCGCAGCTGCGCTTCTTCGTCACCTACGCGAAGTGGGATAAAGGTGTCTCCGATGCATTAGACGGTAACTACAACTGGGATACCAATACCATCACCGCCGGCGGGTATTCCCGCAGTGGCTCTACCGACACCGTTAACTTCGGCGTACAGGCCGAGGTCTGGTTCTAAGGAGAGACAACGATGAAGCCGATGAAAAACCTGCTGCTGATGGGGCTGCTGTCCGCGCGGGCGGCCGGCGGGGCGCTGGCCGCCGAGCGCTCGCACTTTACGCACTTTATCACTCGCGACGGCGCCACCCTCAAGGACGGCGACAAGGTGTTTCGTTTCGCCGGGATCCACGCGCCGGAGCTACACCGCATTGAAGACGACGCCCGCGGCCCCTGCAGGGCAGACCCGCGCGGCTGGGGGCAATACTTTAAATGGCCAACGGCCCAGGAGCAGCAAAACTGGATCCAGGCGATGGTGCAAACCGGGGCGAAAGCCCAGCGCGTCTACGTGCTGTCGGTGCAGCAGGAATTTGATAAGGCCTGCGGGCGCGAGACCCATATTCTGGCGCCGGAAACGGCGGACGGCATGCCGCGGCTGAATGAGAAAGCCATGCGGGTGTATGACAACATGATTGCCGAAGCGGATAAACAGGGATTGCGTCTGATCCTGCCGTTTATCGACCACTGGTGGTGGTGGGGCGGGCGCGAGCAGCTGGCGGCGTTCTATCATGAAAAAGCGGAAGACTTTTATCGGACCGATAGCAAGACCTTCAAAGCCTATCTGGATGTGATCCGCCAGGTTATCACCCGGACAAATACCGTCACCGGCCGCGCCTATTATGATGAAAAGGCGATCATGGCCTGGGAAACCGGTAACGAGCTGGAGGATACCAACGCCGATTTCCTGCATCAGACCGCGGCGTGGATTAAAAAGTGGGCCCCTCATCAGCTGGTGGTGGATGGCACCTATAAGAAAATTAATCCGTTTGCGTTGACCGACCCCAATGTGGATATCGTCAGCAATCACTATTACACCAATGCCGATAATAACCATCCCGGGCAGGTGACGCAGGATCTGCGCGCCGTCGGCGGGCAAAAAGTCTATCTCGTCGGCGAGTTTGGCCTGCTGCCGGCGGATCAACTGAACGCCATTATGCAGTCGATTGTTCACAGCGAGGTCAACGGGGCGCAAGCCGCCGGCGGGCTTATCTGGGGCTTCCGCGGCCATCGTCACGACGGCGGCTTCTACTGGCATAAGGAGTCGACCGGGCACTACAGCTACCACCTGCCGGGGTTTGCCAAAGAAGGCGAAGCGAACCAGGAGCAGGCGGTGGTCGATCTGGTGCGCACCGCCGCGGCGCAGATGGCCGGGCAGCAGACGATGGCGCCGCTGCCGAAGCCGGAGGCGCCTTTGCTGCGCGAGACCACCTCGCCCTTCGCGATCAACTGGATGGGCGCTGCGGTGGGACGCAGCTACGATGTCGAACGCGCCGCCTCGCCGACCGGGCCGTGGACGGTGGTGGGCCGGGATATCTCCGATGGCGTTAACGAATGGAATCCGGAAACCATGGTTCTGTTCCGCGACGATTATCGTCAGCTTCAGCTCGGGCATACGTATTACTACCGGGTGACGGCGAAAAACGAGAGCGGTCGTTCGGCTCCTTCCAATGTGATTAGCGTGCAGCATAGCGAGGAGAATCAGCCGCCGGTTGTCACGCTGGAACCGGCCCTAACCACCACGCAGGACCAGGGCGTCGAGCTTACGGCCAGCTGGCAGGACGATGGCCTGCCGTCGCGAGAGGTTAAGGTGGGCTGGCAGCACGCCGGCGATGGCCAGGTGCATTTCTGCCATGCCGATCGGGCTCAAACCCGGGCCTGGTTTACGACGCCAGGCACCTATGCGCTGACGTTCACGGCGGACGATGGGCTGTTGAAAAGCAGCAAAACCGTGACCGTGACGGTGGGCGAGGCGGCGGGGAAAGCGCCAGCGGATTTCTGTCGTTATCACAGCGAAGTTTATGGCGTGGCTGAGGGGCGGCTGACGGTGATGAAGAGTGATAAAGACGCGCTGACAGTTGGCGAGGACGGCTTCCTCGGCCCATTTGCCAACGAGGGGGATAAGGTCAGCTGGCAGGTGCAGGCGCCGTGGAGCGGTCAGTTCCTGCTCAATGTAACCTTCAACGGCAAATGGGGCGGTAAGCAGAACTCGTTTGTCGTCAACGGGGGCGCTCCGCAGACCGTGGCCTTCCCGCAGACGGATGAGCAGGGCCAGCAGCTGCGGATACCGGTGACGCTTAAAGCCGGGAGCAATCAGATTGACTTCGGCCGCTTCGCCGGCGACTGGGGCTATATGTTCATTAAATCGATCGAAGTGGTCGCTGAGTAGTACGTTCAGGCTGCGCCAGACGGGCG
>NZ_GL882824.1:30610-35569 GCF_000195655.1 Klebsiella sp. MS 92-3 | reverse complement strand
TTTTTTCGAAGGAGAGGTTATGCAGCAGTATCAGTTTCCGCAAGGGTTCCTGTGGGGGGCGGCGGCGTCCGGCCCGCAAACGGAAGGGGTCACCAATAAGCGCCATCGTTCCATCTGGGACAGTTGGTTTGCCGAACAGCCGGAGCGATTTTATCAGCAGGTAGGACCGCAAACCGTGTGTGATACTTATCATCAGTATCCGCAGGACGTGGCGCTAATGAAACAGACCGGCTTCAACTCATTTCGTACCTCGATACAGTGGTCACGACTGATCGCGGATTTGGAAACCGGCGCGCCGGACCCGGACGCGGTGCGTTTTTATCACGCCTATCTGGATGAGATGATCGCTAACGGCATTGAGCCGATGATCAATCTCTACCACTTTGATATGCCGGAAGCGCTGCAGAAACAGTACGGCGGCTTTGAATCGGCGCACGTAGCCGAGCTGTTTGCCCGCTTTGCCCGCACCGCCTTTAGCCTGTTTGGCCATAAGGTTAAATACTGGATAACCTTCAACGAGCCGATTGTGCCGGTTGAGGGAGGCTACCTGTACGACTTCCACTATCCATGTAAGAAAGATGGCCGGCTGGCGGCGCAGGTGGCGTTTAACATTATGCTGGCGCACGCCAAAGCGGTAACGGCTTATCGTGAACTGGCGCTGGCGGGCGAGATCGGCGTGGTGCTCAACCTGACCCCGAGCTATACCCTCACCGACAGCGACGCGGATAAAAAAGCCGCCGGGTATGCCGACCTGTTTTTTAACCGCAGCTTCCTTGACCCGCTGGTAAAACATGAATTCCCCAAAGCGCTGTGCGAGATCCTTGCCGCCCACGACTGCCTGCCGACGACCAGCAAAGACGACGCGGCGTTGATCCTCAGCGCGGATATCGATTTTCTTGGGGTAAACTATTACGTGCCGCGGCGGGTAAAAGCGCGTGAGAGCGAATATGACCTCGATTATTTCACTCCGGAATACTATTTCGAAAACGCGGTGAACCCGCAGGGCCGCTTTAATCCTTATCGTGATAACAACGAGATCCTGCCGCAGGCGATCTATGACATTGCCGCCAATATTCGCGATAACTACGGCAATATTAAGTGGTATCTCGCGGAAATCGGCATCGCGATGGATCGACAATCAGAGGGCGAGCCCGGGGCGGACGGGGTGATAGACGATACTTTCCGCATCCAGCTGATGGAGGAGCATCTGGTGCAGCTGCATCGGGCGATAGCCGACGGCGCGAACTGCTTTGGCGTGCACCAGTGGACGTTTATCGACAACTGGTCGTGGATCAATGCCTTCAAACGGCGCTACGGCTTCTGGCGACTGGATCTGGAGACCGGCGAGCGACAGATAAAACGCAATGCGCTGTGGTTTGCCGAACTGGCGACCAGCAACGGTTTTACCAGCGATAAATAGCGCGCTGCGCCAGCGCTCCCTCTCACCGGCGCGGAAAGGGGGAGCGCGCGAGGTTACACCAGTTCGTCTTTATTAATACCCAGCCGCTTCATGCGTGACAGGAGCGTGGTGCGCTTGAGCCCCAGCCGCTGGGCGGCGCCTTTCGGCCCGGCCACCACGCCGTTGCTCTCCTTCAGCACCCGGACGATCAGTTGATATTCATCCTCACCTTCCTCAGGCAGGACCGCCGGCGTCCGCGGGGCTTCCACGATATCCCGCTCCGGCAGGGAGAGCTGCAGTACGTTGCCGCGGGTGAGCAATACCGCCCGTTCGATAACGTTTTCCAGCTCGCGCACGTTGCCCGGCCACTCCATGCGCGTCAGAGTGCGCAGGGTTTCCGCCGGAATGCTGTCGATATTGCGCCCCATGCGGCGGGCGATTTTAAAGGTAAACGCCTTCACCAGCAGCGGGATATCGTCGGGACGTTCGCGCAGCGGCGGCAGGTGGATCGGGAACACGTTGAGCCGGTAGTAGAGATCGCTGCGGAATTCCCTGTCGATAACCATCTGCTTGAGATCGCGGTTGGTGGCGGCGATCAATCGAACGTCGGTCTGAATCAGCTTGTTGCTCCCCAGACGTTCGAACTCCTGCTCCTGGAGGACGCGCAGCAGTTTGGGCTGCAGTTCCAGCGGCATATCGCCCACTTCATCGAGGAACAGGGAGCTTTTGTCCGCCAGTTCGAAGCGGCCGATACGCTGGGCGCTAGCCCCGGTGAACGCGCCGCGTTCGTGGCCGAACAGATCGCTCTCCAGCAGCCCGGCGGGCATCGCCGCGCAGTTCATCTTCACCATCCGCCGACCGTTGCGTCCGCTGAGGTTGTGGATAGCGCGGGCGATAAGCTCTTTGCCGGTGCCGGTTTCGCCGAGGATCAGCACGGTGCTGTCGCTGTGCGCCACCATCTCTACCTGCTTGAGCACATTGTTCATCGCCTCGCTGCGGCCGATAATCTCGCCGAATTCGCTCTCGACATTATTGAGCTGCTCGGTGAGCGCGAGGTTCTCATCCACCAGCCGCTCTTTCAGGCGCTGAATTTCGCGGTAGGCGAGGGCGTTATCGATAGCGATCGACACCCGCTCGGCGATCTGCCGCAGCAGCTTGAGATTGGTGGTGGTGAAAACCTGTTCGTCGCACTGCGCCAGCTTAAGCACCCCGAGCAGGGTATTGCCGGACATCAGCGGCAGCAGGCACAGGGTCTGGATCTTATTGCCCCACATCTCGAAGAGCATTTTCTCATACGGCGCGAGAGTGTCATGTTCGTGCAGATTAAGCAGCAGCATCTCTTTGCTTTTGAACACGCGCTCGGTGAGGGTGCCGGCTTCATCCACCTCGCTCTGGTCGTGAACCGGGTGGCTGGCGTCAAGATAATGCGTGGAATAGATGTTGAGCTTCCCCTTGCGGTCGCTGCGCAGCACCACGCTGATGGCGTCGATCCGGAAGTAGCGATGGATCTCTTTCGCCACCTCGCTGACCAGCTCGTCGATATCCAGTCGCGAGAGCACCGCGTTGGTGATCGCCACCAGGATGCGAAAGTTGTCGCGCTCGTGGCACAGCAGATCGTAATCGACGTTATTGCTGACCCGGTTCTGAATCTGTTCGGTGACGACGGCGACGATCTGCGCGAAGGTATGCAGCCGCTGGAACTCTTTCTCGCTCCACGGCCGGTTGTCACGGCGGAGGAATTCGCAGCCGCCGAAGATCCGCCCGTCCGCCGCCAGCGGCAGCAGCGAGTAGTAACCGAACGGACGATACAGTCCGCTGCGGATAAGCTGCGGCCAGGTGTCGGCAAAGGTTTCATGATCGCAATGCAGGGCATCCGGCCGGGAGAGTAAGCGACGCACCGGACCGTGGGCCAGGACGGTTTCATCCTCGTAGCTTACCGGATGGCCGGCCTCATCGCAGGCGTACCTGGCCGCGCGGTGATTACCCGCGTTCCACAGGATGATGGCCGCCTCATCGGCCAGCGCGGACTGTTGCACCAGACGGGTCAGGGTTTCGCTTAGCGCGGCCAGATCGGGCTGCTGTAATAAAAGCCGGGTGATATCGAACAGCCCCTGCTGGCCGAGATCGCTCATCGGTGTATACGACATTGCTTACGTCCAAAACGCGCCGACAACGCGGCGCATAAGAAAATGATGGTACAAATAATAGTATGTTAATAAAGCGGTTATTGCCGCTTTAACCCATCCATGGGCGCCCGCTGGTTTGGGCAAAATAATTACGCTGGCTTTTTCCCGGCTTGCGCTGCGCTTAGCCGGGCTACATGTGCGCGCAGTTTTGTAGCCCGGAAAAGGCGCCAGCCGCTATCCGGGACCCGACGCCGTCGTTAACAAATTCTCGGCAGCGGTTCGGCGTGGGGAAGATCGAGCGTCCGCTTCACGCCGTACAGCCCAACGGAACGTACGCCCGGGCGGACGACCACTTCGCCGATTATCGCCGCATCGCGTCCTAACGCGTGAGACCGCAAATGCGCCAGCACGTTTTCCGCCTCGTCGCGGGCGACGGCGAGCACCAGCTTGCCTTCATTGGCGAAGTTCAGGGCGTCCAGACCAAGCAGCTCGCAGACGCCGCGCACCGTGTCGTTGACCGGCAGCGTTGCCTCCTGCAGTTCGATGCCGCAGCCGCTGGCGGCGGCGAACTCATGGGCGACCGCGTTAACCCCGCCGCGGGTGGCGTCGCGCAGGGCTTTCACTCCGCTCAGCGGGCGCAGGGTCTGGATAAGCGGCGTCAGCACCGCGCAGTCGCTGGACAGCGCGCCGTCCAGCCCCATCTGCTCGCGCAGGTTAAGGATGGTGGCGCCATGATCCCCCAGCGTGCCGCTGACCAGCAGCACATCACCGGCGCTAATCTGCTGCGTCCCCCAGCGAACGTCCGCCGGGATGGCACCGATGCCGGCGGTGTTAATAAACAGCTTATCCGCCGCGCCGCGCGGCACCACTTTAGTGTCGCCGGTGACGATGGCGATCCCTGCCGCCCGGGCGGTGTCGGCCATGCTGGCGACTACCGCTTCCAGGGTGGCCATCTCCAGCCCCTCTTCGAGAATAAAGCCGCAGGAAAGATAGCGCGGGATGGCGCCGCTGACCGCCACATCGTTGGCGGTACCGCAGACGGCCAGCTTGCCGATATTGCCGCCGGGAAAGAACAGCGGGTCAATCACGTAGCTGTCGGTGGAGAAGGCGAGGCGGTCCCCCTGGGCGGCGAGCGCCGCCAGATCGAGGCGCGCCTGATCCTCCTGCTCCGCCAGCCAGGGGTTGGCGAAGGCCTGCATAAACAGGTCGCCGATCAGCTGCTGCATTGCCTGTCCCCCGCTACCGTGGGCTAACTGGACGCTTTTCATACTTCATTTTCCTGACTGCGATATTGATACCAGGCGGCGCAGGCCCCTTCAGAGGAGACCATTAGCGCGCCAAAGGCGCTTTGCGGATTGCAGGTGCTGGCGAAGAGCGGGCACTGGTGCGGTTTACAGCGGCCGGTCAGCACCTCGCCGCCGCGGGCGCGCGGGG
>NZ_GL882824.1:26933-30561 GCF_000195655.1 Klebsiella sp. MS 92-3 | reverse complement strand
GGGGGCGGGGGGGGGGGGGGGGGGGGGCGGTGGGGGCGGTTGCCGGCGCCGGCCCCCCCCCTCGCCGCAGCGGGCGCGCGGGTCGTCGCACACGCGCTGCGGCGCCGGGCGAAAATGCGCCTCGGCATCGAAGCGCTGATAGGCTGGCGTAAGCTGCACGCCGGAGTCGCTGATGACCCCCAGGCCGCGCCATTCGCTGTCGCCATCCAGGCGGAAGACGTCGGCCATCGCCGCCTGCGCCAGCGGGTTGCCCTCATCCGGCACCACGCGACGGTACTGATTTTCCACATCGCTGCGCTGCGCTATTGTCTGCTCAACCAGCATCACCGCGCCTTGCAGTAGATCAAGCGGTTCGAAACCGGCGACCACTAAAGGACGGTGATAGTCGCTGGCGATAAAACCGTAGGCCTCGGTGCCGATCACCATACTGACGTGGCCCGGGGCGAGAAAGGCGTCGATTCCGTTCTCCGGCTGGTCCAGCAGGCTGCGCAGGGTCGGCAGCAGGGTGATGTGCTGGCAGAAAAAGTAGAAGTTATCGACGTTGCGCTCTCGCGCCTGACGCAGGGTCAGGGCGGTAGCGGGCATGGTGGTTTCGAAACCAAGACCAAAAAAGACCACCTCGCGCTGCGGATTTTGCTGCGCCAGCCGCAGAGCGTCCATCGGCGAGTAAACGATGCGGACATCGGCGCCGCGGGCTTTCGCCTGCAGAAGCGAGCCGTTTTTACCCGGCACGCGCATGGCGTCGCCGAAGGTGCAGAAGATCACTCCCGGGCGGCAGGCAATCTCAATGCAGGCGTCGATGCGCCCCATCGGCAGGACGCACACCGGGCAGCCGGGACCATGAATAAATTCGATGTTCTCCGGCAACAGTTGGTCGAGCCCGAATTTAAAAATGGCATGGGTATGGCCGCCGCAGACCTCCATGATGCGCAGCGGTCGCGCGGCGGTGTGCGGCAGCAGACGAGCACGCTGCTGAAGATGGGCCACCAGCTGCATCACCTGTTCGGGGGCGCGGTATTCATCTACGTAACGCATTATCGCTCCTCGCCGTACAGCAGCGCGCCGACGTCCGGCTCCACGTCAAACATATTTTGCAGCGCCTCGAGGGTGTCGCGGGCTTCGGCTTCATTAATGACGCTCATGGCGAAGCCGACGTGCACCAGCACCCACTGGCCGAGCCGCGGCTGGCCCTGCTCATCAACGGCGCCGACCAGCGTCAGGTCGACGTCGCGCTGAATACCGCAAACTTCCACCTTCGCCAGCACGCCGTCGATGGCGCAAATTTGTCCCGGAATGCCTATGCACATCGCTGCGTCTCCAGCCAGGTGAGCCATTGCTCCATGCCTTCGCCGCTGGTGGCGGAGACAAGAATAATTTCAATATGCGGATTGACCTCGCGGGCGCAGGCCAGGCACCGCTCAACGTCGAAATTGAGATACGGCAGCAGGTCGACTTTGTTGATCAGCATCAGGCTGGCGGCGGCGAACATATGCGGATACTTCAGCGGTTTGTCTTCGCCTTCGGTGACCGATAGCACCGCCACCTTATGGCGCTCGCCGAGATCAAAGCTGGCCGGGCAGACCAGGTTGCCGACGTTTTCGATAAACAGAATGCCGCGGTCAGCCAGCGGCAGGCGCGGGGCGGCGTCGGCGATCATCTGGGCGTCGAGATGGCAGCCTTTCCCGGTATTGACCTGAATCGCCGGGGTGCCGGTGGCGCGAATGCGGGCGGCGTCATTGACCGTTTGCTGATCGCCTTCAATCACCGCGCAGTCGGCGCGTCCTTTCAGCCGGGTGAGGGTTTCGGTGAGCAGGGTGGTTTTGCCGGAGCCGGGGCTGGAAACCAGATTCAGCACCAGCTGCTGTTTTGCTGCGAAGCGTGCGCGGTTGCGTGCCGCCAGGCGGTTGTTTTTATCCAGCACGTCGATCTCCACTTCCAGCATTCGCCGCTGGCTCTGCCCCGGGGCGTGGGTACCCGCTTCGCCGTGGCCGTAATGCAGGTCGCCCTCTGGCGTGCGGGTGGGGGCGAAGTGGTCGATTTTGACACCGGTGATGGTCATCGTCTGGCGTGGGGCGGGCGCGAAGGGGGCGCTGCGGAACGCGGAATGCGGGTTTCGTTCGTCTCCTTCAATATAGAGGTTGCCTTCGCCACAGCCGCATGTTGTACACATAATTTACTCCAATTCTAAACGCTGAATCTGTAAGCCGTCATCCGCCACGATCTGCAGCTGGTCGTTATTGCAGTGCGGGCAGCGGCGAACGTGCTGCGAGACAAGATGGACGTACTGCTGACAGCGATCGCACCAGCATTCAGCCTGTTGTTCGGTGATATGCAATTCGCACCCCTCCGCCAGCGTGCCGCGGCAGACCAGCTCAAAGCAGAAGGTCAGGGCGCTGGCTTCCACGCAGGAAAATGCGCCGACCTTAAGCCACACGCCGGTAACCCGCCGCGCGCCGGCCTGCTGCGCCTGTTGTTCAATAATTTCCAGCGCCCGCTGGCTGAGGGTGATTTCGTGCATAGTCGCCTCCGTATCGCGATGCGCCTTCTATGCAATAACGATGCCAGAATGAAATCGTCGTGGCAGTCAATGTCGATGTCGACGCCCCGGGGCTGTCATCGACATGTCGTATCGGCAGAGGTCGATATAAAAACATAGTTAAATCAATTAAATAAAATCTGGCATGAAAAATGCTTAGAGGGTGCATCTCATGCTACGGAGAAACCGATATGACTATTTGGGAAATAAGTGAAAAGGCGGATTACATCGCCGACCGTCACCGGCAGCAGCAGGAGCAGTGGCACATCTACTGTAACTCGCTGGTTCAGGGGATCACCTTGTCGAAGGCCCGCCTGCATCACGCGATGAGCTGCGCGCCGGACAAAGAGCTGTGCTTCGTGCTGTTCGGCCATTTTCAGGTGTTCGTCGCCCTCGCGGAAGGCTTCAACAGCCACACCATCGAGTACTACGTCGAAAACAAAAACGGCGGTGATAAGTATCTGATTGCTCAGGCCACCCTCGCAATGGATGGCACGGTGGACGGCCGCATCAGCAACCGCTCCCGCGACCAGGTGCTGGAGCACTATCTGGCGATTATCGCCACCGTCTATGACCGTCTGTATGACGCCATGGAACAAGACCAACCGGTGGATTTAAGCCATCTGGCGCTGACCCACTGATCGTAAGGTGTCGACACGTGTCGAAAATGACACCTGCGCAACCTGATTTCGTCAAAAATGACTTTCACCCGAGGATGACCCGGTGAACCGTTTTGTAATTGCTGACTCCACTGTCTGTATCGGCTGCCGCACCTGCGAAGCCGCCTGCTCTGAGACGCATCGCCAGCACGGCCTGCAGGCTATGCCGCGGCTGCAGGTGATGCGTAATGAAAAAGAATCGGCACCGCAGATGTGCCACCACTGTGAAGATGCTCCCTGCGCCACCGTCTGCCCGGTTAACGCCATCCAGCGCGTCGATGGCGCGGTCCAGCTCAACGAGAGCCTGTGCGTAAGCTGCAAACTGTGCGGCATTGCCTGCCCGTTCGGCGCCATTGAATTTTCCGGCAGCCGCCCGCTGGATATCCCGGCGAATGCCAATACCCGGCTGGCGCCCCCCCCCCCCCCCCCGCCC
>NZ_GL882824.1:25836-26867 GCF_000195655.1 Klebsiella sp. MS 92-3 | reverse complement strand
CCCCCCCCGCCCCCCCCCCCCCCCCCCGCCGGCGCCGGCGCGCGTCAGCTCGCTGCTCGACTGGGTACCGGGCGTGCGCGCTATTGCCGTGAAATGCGACCTCTGTCACTTCGATGACCAGGGCCCGGCCTGCGTGCGGACCTGTCCGACCAACGCGCTGATGCTGGTGGATAGCCGTGATATCGCCCAGGCCAGCAAGCGTAAACGCCAGCTGACCTTTAATACCGACCTTGGCGACTTGTCGCTGTTCCAGGCGCAACAGGGGGAGAGGGAATGAGTGTAATTGGATTAGTGAATCAGGCGGTGGCGTGGTATGCCGCCAGCGCCGTACTGGCCTTTCTGTTTGCCATGCGCAAACCGCTCAGCGGCGCCATTGCCGGGATCGGCGGCGCGGTGGCCAGCGCCATGCTGGTGGTCGCCGGCGGCGCCGCGCTGCTGATGCCGGAGCGGATCCACGGCGGCATGCTGCAGTTTCTCCACCTGACGATACGGGTGGGGGGCGTCAACGCGCTGTGGCTGCTGGCCATCGGCCTGTCGGCGCTGCCGGTGTCATTGTTCAATATTAGCTGGCATCGCCACCCGCAGGTGAAGGCCAACGGCCCGCTGGTCAACCTGCTGCTGGCCGCCGCGACCTGCGCGGTGGTGGTGACCAATATCGGTTCACTGGTGGTGATGGCGGAGATCATGGCGCTCTGCGCGGCGTTTCTCACCGGCTGCGCCGCCTCCGGTAAGCTGTGGTTTGCCCTGGGGCGTCTCGGTACTCTGCTGATGGCCTGGACCTGCTGGCTGGTGTGGTCAACCTACGGCACCCTCGAGCTGGCGCAGATCAACCTTCAGGCGGTGGATATGATGCAGAACCCGCTGCTCTGGCTGCCGGGTCTGGTGGGGTTCGCCCTGCTGGCCGGGGCGATCCCGCTGCACGGCTGGGCGCCGCAGGCTCACGCCGGGGCCAGCGCGCCGGCCGCCGCGCTGTTTTCCACGGTGGTGATGAAAGTCGGTCTGTACGGCATGCTGACCGTTTCGCTGGCCGG
>NZ_GL882824.1:23375-25713 GCF_000195655.1 Klebsiella sp. MS 92-3 | reverse complement strand
CGCGGGCGGGCGGCGTGCCGCCGCTGTGGTGGGGCGTGATGCTGCTGGCGCTGGGGATGATCACCGCCTTTATCGGCGGACTGTATGCGCTGATGGAGCATAACATTCAGCGCCTGCTGGCCTATCACACCCTGGAGAATATCGGCATTATCCTGCTGGGGCTGGGCGCCTTCGTCACCGGCGTGGCGACCCGCAACAGCACGCTGATGGTGCTGGGCTTTATCGGCGGCATGTATCACCTGATTAACCACAGCCTGTTCAAAACCACGCTGTTCCTCGGTGCCGGAGCGGTGTGGTTCCGCACCGGTCATCGCGATATCGAGAAGCTGGGCGGCATCGGTAAAAAAATGCCGCTGATCTCCCTCGCCATGCTGGTGGGGCTGATGGCAATGGCTGCCCTGCCGCCGCTGAACGGCTTCGCCGGCGAGTGGGTTATCTATCAATCCTTCTTCAAAATGAGCACTGGCGACCTGTTTATCGGCCGTTTGCTGGGGCCGCTACTGGCCGTTGGCCTGGCGATCACTGGCGCACTGGCGGTGATGTGTATGGCGAAAGTCTACGGCGTGACCTTCCTCGGCGCGCCGCGGACGAAAGAGGCGGAAAACGCTACCTGCGCCCCCTGGCTGATGACCCTGAGCGTGGTGCTGGCGGCGGTGTTCTGCCTCGTTGGCGGCATCGCCGCGCCGTGGCTGCTGCCGCTGGTGAGCGGCGCCTTCCCGGTGCAGGCTCAGGTATCGAGCGTGGTGTCGCAGCCGATGATCGCGCTGCTGCTTATTGCCTGCCCGCTGCTGCCGTTCCTGCTGATGATCTTCTTTAAAGGCGATCGCCTGGCGGCGCGCTCGCGCGGCGCGGCGTGGGTCTGCGGTTACGACCACGAGCAGTCGATGGTGGTAACGGCCCACGGCTTTGCCATGCCGGTGAAAGAGGCCTTTGCGCCGTTGCTGAAGCTGCGTCACTGGCTGAACCCGGTGCGTCTGGTGCCGGGCTGGCAATCGGCCTCGGCGCCGGCGCTGCTGCGCGGGATCGCGCTGGTTGAGCTGGCGGTGCTGGTGGTGATTGTCATTTCGCGAGGAGCCTGAGAATGAGTCTGTTAATTGCATTGCTACAGGCGCTGGTGCTGTTTGCCGTCGCGCCGCTGTTGTCCGGGATCGTTCGCGTCGCCCGCGCGCGGCTGCATAACCGCCGTGGACCGGGGGTACTGCAGGAGTATCGCGATATCCTGAAACTGCTGGGCCGCCAGAGCGTCGGTCCTGACGCCTCGGGCTGGGTGTTTCGCCTGACGCCGTACGTCATGGTGGGCGTGATGCTGACCATCGCCACCGCGCTGCCGGTGGTGACGGTAGACTCCCCGCTGCCGGTGCTGGGGGATCTCATCACCCTGATCTACCTGTTCGCCATCGCCCGTTTCTTCTTTGCCATTTCCGGTCTGGACACCGGCAGCCCGTTTACCGCGCTGGGCAGCAGTCGCGAAGCGATGCTCGGCGTGCTGGTGGAGCCGATCCTGCTGTTGGGCCTGTGGGTGGCGGCGCAGGTCGCCGGCTCGACCCATATCAGCGCCATCACCGATACCCTTTACCACTGGCCGGCGGCGCGCAGCATTCCACTGATTCTGGCGTTATGCGCCTGCGCCTTCGCCACCTTTATCGAGATGGGCAAACTGCCGTTCGATCTGGCGGAAGCGGAGCAGGAGCTGCAGGAAGGGCCGCTGTCGGAATACAGCGGCAGCGGCTTTGGCATCCTGAAGTGGGGCATCAGCCTCAAACAGCTGGTGGTGCTGCAGATGTTTGTCGGGGTCTTCTTTCCGTGGGGCCAGATGACCAGCTTCAGCGTCGGCGGCCTGCTGCTGGCGCTGGTGGTTGCCATCGTTAAGCTGGTGGTTGGGGTGCTAATTATCGCGCTGTTTGAAAACAGCATGGCGCGTCTGCGTTTTTGTGCCACCTCCCGCGTCACCTGGGCCGGGTTTGGTTTCGCCTTTTTAGCTTTCGTCTCCTTGCTGGTGGCGTGATTAAGAGAGTTTGAGCATGTCTGAAGAAAAAATCGGTCAACACTACCTTGCGGCGCTGCACCAGGCCTTTCCCGGCGTGGTGCTGGACGAAGCCTGGCAGACCAAAGACCAGTTAACCATCACCGTGAAGGTCAACTACCTGCCGGAAGTGGTGGAGTTTCTCTACTACCAGCAGGGCGGCTGGCTGTCGGTGCTGTTCGGCAACGATGAACGTAAGCTCAACGGCCACTACGCGGTCTATTACGTGCTGTCGATGGAGCAGGGCACCAAATGCTGGATCACCGTGCGCGTGGAAGTGGACGCCAACAAACCGGAATACCCGTCGGTGACCCC
>NZ_GL882824.1:19280-23327 GCF_000195655.1 Klebsiella sp. MS 92-3 | reverse complement strand
CCGGAATCCCCGTCGGTGACGCCGCGCGTCCCGGCGGCGGTATGGGGCGAGCGCGAAGTGCGCGATATGTACGGCCTGGTGCCGGTCGGCCTGCCGGACGAACGCCGGCTGGTGCTGCCGGACGACTGGCCGGACGAACTCTATCCGCTGCGCAAAGACAGCATGGATTATCGCCAGCGTCCGGCGCCGACCACCGACGCCGAAACCTACGAGTTTATTAACGAGCTCGGCAGCAAGAAAAACAACGTGGTGCCGATCGGCCCGCTGCACGTCACCTCTGATGAACCTGGCCACTTCCGCCTGTTCGTTGACGGCGAGAACATTATCGACGCCGACTACCGCCTGTTCTACGTCCATCGCGGGATGGAAAAGCTGGCGGAAACCCGCATGGGTTATAACGAAGTGACCTTCCTGTCGGACCGGGTGTGCGGCATCTGCGGCTTTGCCCACAGCACCGCTTACACCACCTCGGTGGAGAACGCGATGGGCATCGTGGTGCCGGAGCGGGCGCAGATGATCCGCGCCATTCTGCTGGAGGTGGAACGCCTGCACTCGCACCTGCTGAACCTCGGTCTGGCCTGCCACTTTACCGGCTTTGACTCCGGCTTTATGCAGTTCTTCCGCGTGCGCGAAACCTCGATGAAGATGGCAGAGATCCTTACCGGCGCGCGTAAAACCTACGGTCTGAACCTGATCGGCGGGATCCGCCGCGACCTGCTGAAAGAGGACATGATCCAGACCCGTCAGCTGGCGCAGCAGATGCGTCGCGACGTGCAGGAGCTGGTGGATATGCTGCTCAGCACGCCGAATATGGAACAGCGTACCGTCGGTATTGGCCGTCTGGATCCGGAAATCGCCCGCGACTTCAGCAACGTCGGCCCGATGGTGCGCGCCAGCGGCCACGCCCGCGACACCCGCGCCGACCACCCGTTTGTCGGTTACGGCCTGCTGCCGATGGAAGTCCACAGCGAGCAGGGCTGCGATGTGATATCTCGCCTCAAGGTGCGGATCAACGAGGTTTACACCGCGCTGAATATGATTGATTTCGGTCTCGATAACCTGCCGGGCGGCCCACTGATGGTGGAGGGGTTCACCTATATTCCGCACCGCTTCGCGCTGGGCTTCTCCGAGGCGCCGCGCGGCGACGATATCCACTGGAGCATGACCGGCGACAACCAGAAACTGTACCGCTGGCGCTGCCGGGCGGCGACTTACGCCAACTGGCCGACCCTGCGCTATATGCTGCGCGGCAACACCGTTTCCGATGCGCCGCTGATCATCGGCAGCCTCGACCCGTGCTACTCCTGTACTGACCGCATGACCGTGGTCGATGTACGCAAGAAGAAGAGCAAAGTGGTGCCATACAAAGAGCTGGAGCGCTACAGCATCGAGCGTAAAAACTCGCCGCTGAAATAAGGAATCGCCATGTTTACCTTTATTAAAAAAGTTATTAAGACCGGCACCGCGACGCACGCCTACCCGCTGGAGCCGATGCCGGTGGACAAAAACTTTCGCGGCAAGCCGGAGCATACGCCACAGCAGTGTATCGGCTGCGCGGCCTGCGTGAACGCCTGCCCGTCGAACGCCCTGACGGTCGAGATCGATCTGGCCACTAACCAGCTGGCGTGGCAGTTCAACCTCGGGCGTTGTATCTTCTGCGGTCGCTGTGAAGAGGTGTGCCCGACGGCGGCCATTAAGCTGTCGCCGGAGTATGAGCTGGCGGTGTGGAAGAAAGAGGATTTCCTCCAGCAGTCGCGCTTCGCTATCTGCCACTGCCGGGAGTGCCAGCGTCCGTTCGCGGTGCAGAAGGAGATCGACTACGCCATCGCGCTGCTCAAGCATAACGGCGATACCCGCGCCGAGCTGCACCGCGAAAGCTTCGAAACCTGCCCGGAATGCAAGCGCCAGAAATGCCTGGTGCCGTCCGATCGTATTGAACTGACCCGCCATATGAGGGAGGCCAGCTGATGAGTACTTTACTTGGCCCGCGCGATGAAAACGGCATTCCCGTGCCGATGACGGTGGATGAATCCATCGCCAGCATGAAGGCCTCGCTACTGAAGAAGATTAAACGTTCGGCCTACGTCTACCGCGTCGACTGTGGCGGCTGCAACGGCTGCGAAATCGAAATTTTCGCCACCCTTTCGCCGCTGTTCGACGCTGAACGCTTCGGGATTAAGGTGGTGCCTTCGCCGCGCCATGCCGATATTCTGTTGTTTACCGGGGCAGTGACTCGCGCGATGCGCTCCCCGGCGCTGCGCGCCTGGCAGTCGGCGCCGGATCCGAAGATCTGTATCTCCTACGGCGCCTGCGGCAACAGCGGCGGCATCTTCCACGACCTGTACTGCGTCTGGGGCGGTACCGATAAAATCGTACCGGTCGACGTCTATATTCCGGGCTCCCCGCCGACGCCAGCCGCCACGCTGTACGGCTTCGCCATGGCGCTTGGCCTGCTGGAGCAGAAAATTCATGCCCGTCTGCCGGGTGAGCTCGACGAACAGCCGACCGAGCTGCTGCATGCCGATATGGTGCAGCCTCTGCGGGTGCGCATCGATCGCGAAGCGCGGCGTCTGGCGGGCTACCGCTATGGACGGCAGATTGCCGATGACTATATGCGTCTGCTTGGCCAGGGCGACAGCCAGGTGCTGCGCTGGCTGGAGGCGGAGAAAGATCCGCGTCTGACCGAGATCGTCACCCATCTCAACCAGGTGGTCGAGGGGGCGCGTATCCGATGAGCGAGACGGTGGTGTTCAGTCAGCTGAGCCGTAAATTTATTGATGAGAACGACGCCACGCCGGATCAGGCGCAGCAGGTGGTCTATTACAGCCTGGCGATTGGCCACCACCTCGGCGTCATCGACTGTCTGGAGGCGGCGCTGAGCTGCCCGTGGGACGCGTATCTGGCATGGATCGCCACCCTTGAGGCCGGAAGCGCCGCGCGGCGCAAAATGGAGGGCGTGCCGAAGTATGGCGAAATCGTCATCGACAGCAGTCATGTGGCGATGCTGGCCAACGCCTTTGATAAAGCGCAGTCCGCGCAGACCCCGCAGCAGCAGGCGTGGAGCAAAACCCTGCTCAGCATGCTGCATGATATTCACCAGGAGAGCGCCATCTACCTGATGGTGAGGAGATTACGTGACTGACGTTTTACTCTGTGTCGGCAACAGCATGATGGGCGACGACGGCGCCGGCCCGCTGCTGGCGGAGATGTGCGCGGCGAACCCGGCCGGCCAGTGGGTGGTCATCGACGGCGGCAGCGCGCCGGAAAACGACATCGTGGCGATCCGCGAATTACGCCCCGAACGCCTGCTGATTGTCGATGCCACCGATATGGGCCTAAACCCCGGCGACATTCGCATCATCGATCCCGACGACATCGCCGAGATGTTTATGATGACCACCCATAACATGCCGCTCAACTATCTGGTCGATCAGCTGAAAGAAGACGTCGGCGAGGTGATTTTCCTCGGCATTCAGCCGGATATCGTCGGTTTTTATTATCCGATGACCCAGCCGGTGAAAGAGGCCGTTGCCCGGGTGTATCAGCAGTTGGCAGGCTGGCAGGGCAAGGGCGGCTTTACTCAGCTGGAGGCCGCGGACGACTAGCCCTGCGGCGAACCGGGCTCTCCGCCGGCGCACGACTGGCCGGAAGGGAGCCCCGTTCCCGGCGCTGCCAGCTCAAGATTCTCTATCACTAATTTACCGGGCGACACCGAGACTCTGACCTGCGTGCCGACCGGAAACCCCGCCTGCTCCAGCCAGTCGCCGTTTAAGCTTAATGCCGCGTGGCGGGTGTAGCGCCGCGTCTCCCGCGTTTTGCGGTCCTCATGGCGTTTTCTGACATATCCCACGGTTAACTGGCGAATGGCCCTGGCTATCCCTCTGGCTGCGGTAGGGTGCTGTGCGCTCATGATGTGCTCCTTGCTGAAGATACCCCTGTAAAAGTACTGGATAAAATACCAGTTATTGTAAACAGGTGGCAAACCAGAAACTGGAATCAGGCTCGAGAAAAAAGCATGTAATGGATGCAACAGATAGCCGACGCCCC
>NZ_GL882824.1:9393-19157 GCF_000195655.1 Klebsiella sp. MS 92-3 | reverse complement strand
GGGGGGGGGGGGGGGGCGCGCGTGGGCGAGGGTGCTTAGTCGAGATCGGCGCCGTTACTGGCTATCACCTTCTGGTACCAGAAGAATGACTTTTTACGCTTACGCGCCAGGGTGCCGTTGCCGGCATCGTCGCGATCGACATAGACAAAGCCGTAGCGCTTGCTCATCTCGCCGGTGGACGCCGAGACCAGATCGATGCAGCCCCAGCTGGTGTAGCCCATCACCGGAATGCCGTCGCCGATAGCATCGCGCATCGCCCTGATGTGCTCGCGCAGGTAGCTGATGCGATAGTCGTCATTGATGTCCCCATTGGCATCGATCTCATCGCGGGCGCCAAGCCCGTTTTCCACCAGGAACAGCGGTTTCTGATAGCGGTCGTACATCATGTTCATGGTGATGCGCAGGCCCAGCGGGTCGATGCCCCAGCCCCATTCGCTGGCCGGAATGTGCGGGTTCTTCAGCGACTTGACGATGTTGGCGGCATTGGTGTTGCTGGCGTTCATCTCCGCCGAGGCGCAGCGCGACGCGTAGTAGCTAAAGGAGACGAAATCGACGGTGTTTTTGAGGATCTCGTCATCGCCCGGCTGTTTCGCAATCGTGACCCCCTTTTCCCGGAACACCCGCGCGGCCCACACCGGATAGGCGCCGCGGGCCTGGACATCGATAAAGAACAGGTTTTCGCGGTCCTTCTCCAGCGCCATCCATACATCTTCCGGCTTGCAGGAGTAAGGGTAGAAATTACCGCCGGCCAGCATACAGCCGACCTGATTTTGCGGGTTAATCTCATGGGCGATTTTCGTCGCCAGCGCGCTGGCCACCAGCTCGTGATGCGCGGCCTGATACTTCACCTGCTCCTGGTTTTCACCCTCTTCAAACACCAGACCGGCGCCGGAGTAGGGGCTGTGCAGCATGATGTTGATTTCATTGAAGGTGAGCCAGTATTTCACCAGGCCGTCAAAAGCTTCAAAGCAGGTGCGGGCGTAGTGGCTGAAAAAATCCACCATTTTGCGGTTGCGCCAGGAGCCGTACTCCATCACCAGATGCATCGGCACGTCAAAATGGCACAGGGTGACCAGCGGCTCGATACCGTGCTTTTTGCACTCCTCGAACAGTGAGCGATAGAAGGCGATGCCCTGCGGATTCGGCTGCTGTTCGTCGCCGCGTGGGAACAGGCGGCTCCAGGCGATGGAGGTGCGAAAGACGCTGAACCCCATCTCGGCCATCAGGGCGATATCTTCTTTATAGCGATGGTAAAAATCGATCGCCTGGTGGCTGGGGTAAAATTCGTCTTCACGCAGCGTAAAGCGCTTCTCCAGGCCTAATTTTACCGGCAGGCGATGCGCGCCGTGGGGAAGGGTATCCACGGTGGTCAGCCCCTTACCGCCTTCAAGATAAGCGCCTTCAGACTGGTTGGCGGCCAGTGCGCCGCCCCATAAAAATCCCTGTGGGAAACTCGCCATGCATTACCTCATTATCAATAGTGTATTCAGGCGTGGGATGCCTGGGCCCGGGCCTGGCGCGCTCTGGCGTCGGCAGCGGCCTGCTCAACGGGAATGTCCTCAAAGCCAAGGATCAGCGTCAGGGCAAACGACAGCACCACCGACAGCGCCATCACGCCAAACACCCAGACGATGGTCATTGGATTGGCCGGATCGAAAAACTGCACGCTGGTAAACAGCCCCGGCGCCGCCATCGAATGGCTGGCCAGTCCGGCAATGCCTGCCACCGCGCCGCAGATAAAGCCGCTGATTAAGCTGGCGATCAGCGGGCGCTTCAGGCGCACCGCCACGCCGTACAGCGCCGGTTCGGAAATCCCGGCCAGAATCGCCGATGCCGCGGCGGCCAGCGCCGTCTGGCGCAGCTCCGGGTTTTTGGTTTTCCACGCTACCGCCAGCGAAGAGCCGCCGAGCGACAGGTTGGCGCCGATCTCCGACGGCATCACCATACCCTCTTTGCCGGTTTCGGCGATGGTCTGAATGATGGTCGGCGTAAAGACGCGGTGCATACCGGTCATCACCAACAGCGGCCACAGCCCGCCCATGATCGCCACCGACAGCCAGCCGAGATAGCTGTGGATCGTATACACCAGCGCGGAAATAGCGCTGCCGATCCAGATGCCCAGCGGGCCAATCAGCAGGATCGCCAGCGGGGCGGCGATCAGCACGATCAGCATCGGCTTCAGAAAGTTTTTCGTCACCGCCGGGGTAATGCGATCCACCCAGCGCTCGATATACGACAGGCACCAGGTCATCACCAGCGCCGGGATCACCGTATAGGTGTATTTCACCGCGGTAACCGGAATAAAGGCGAATTCAACGTGTTCTCCCTGGGCGGCTTTGGCCATCAATTCGATAAACCCAGGATGCACCAGCACCCCGGCGATGGCGATAGCCAGCGACATATTAGTTTTGAATTTCACCGCCGCGGAGGCGGCCACCATCAGCGGCAGGAAGAAAAATGCGCCGTCGCCGATAAGCGCCAGCAGGGTCAGCGTCGGCGAGCCTTTCGGCAACGCGCCGCTCATTTCGAGGATCATCGCCAGCAGCTTGACCATCGATCCGCCGATAATCGCCGGGATCAGCGGAGACATGGTGCCGATAAGCGCGTCGAGGATCCCGGCGCCGATGCGTTTCAGGGTCAGCGGCGCTTTGCCCTGCGGCTCAGCCGGGCGCAGGTCGCCTGGCAGCAGATTCACCACCTCGCGGTAGGCCTGGGAGACAGTGTTGCCGATGATCACCTGGCACTGGTTATCGCTGCGCACGACGCCGAGCACCCCGGCCAGGCCTTTCAGGGTAGAGCTATCGACCTGTTCGTCGTCTTTAACCACGAAGCGCAGACGGGTCATACAGTGGGTAACGGCGGCGACGTTGTCGACCCCGCCGATTGCCGCGACTATCTGTTGCGCCAGGGCTGCATAATTTTTCGACATCGGATTTTATCCTGTTTATCAATAGGGTACTGATCTGCCACCGCCCCGCATCGCCGGGCGATACCATGTTTTTATAGGAAACCGGTTCCACAAAATCATGGTGAGTTTCAGTTAATTGCACAAGAAATAAAAAAATATGATCTTAATTTTGTGATTTTGATCGCTAAGCGTCGCCGTGAGCAGGATCGCGGTGATGAACAGGGGAGTGCTGTAAAAGCGGGAAACGTGCAGTACACTGCCTGCAACTTTTGCAACAGGAAGAATCACATGGCAACGATGCTGGAGGTCGCAAAGCGCGCGGGGGTATCGAAGGCGACCGTTTCGCGGGTGCTGTCGGGCAACGGCTATGTCAGCCAGGAGACCAAAGACCGGGTGTTTAAGGCGGTGGCGGAGAGCGGCTACCGGCCAAATCTGCTGGCGCGCAACCTGGCGACCAAAACCACGCAAACCCTCGGCCTGGTGGTGACCAATACCCTGTACCACGGCGTCTATTTTAGCGAACTGCTGTATCACGTGGCGCGGATGACGGAGGATAAAGGGCGGCAGCTGATCCTGGCTGACGGCAAGCACAGCGCGCAAGAGGAGCGGGAGGCGATCCAGTACCTGCTGGATCTGCGCTGCGATGCGATCATCATCTACCCGCGCTTTCTCACCGTTGATGAGATGGACGAGATCGTTGAGAACCACTCGCAGCCGATCATGGTGCTTAATCGCCGCCTGCGCCGCCACGCCAGCCACTGCGTCTGGTCCGATCAAAAAGCCTCGGCGATGCGGGTAGTGGAGCGGCTGATTGCGCTTGGCCATCGCGATATCGCCTTTATTACCGGCTCCCTTGACTCGCCCACCGGCGTCGAACGCCTCGCCGGCTACAAAGACGCGCTGGCTGGCCACGGCATCGCCCTGAACGAGGCGCTTATCGCCGAAGGGCGCTGGACGCCGGAAACCGGGGCGGCGGGGGTGGAGAGCCTGCGTCAGCGCGGGGTTACCTACAGCGCGCTGGTGGCGAGCAATGACGATATGGCCATCGGGGCGATGAAGCAGCTTCACCAGCTGGGCGTTAAGGTGCCGGAACAGGTCTCGGTGGTGGGGTTTGACGATATTGCTCTTGCGCCGTATATGGTGCCGTCGCTCGCCAGCGTCCGGGTGCCGGTGACGGAGATGATTAAAGAGAGCATCAATCGGCTGATCTTTATGCTGGATGGCGGGGAATTCAACTTTCAGCAAAGCTTTCCCGGAGCGCTGATTGAACGCGAGTCGCTGGTGGCGGGCCCCTGTGCCTGACGTCGTCAGCTGTCATCGTCACTACTGACGATGACAGCAAACCGCAGCTATAATAGTCTTTATAATCAATATATTAAAAAATTGGAACGTATTATGCATACTCCGGCGCGTAACCTTCTTACTGCTGGAGAAATGGATGAACCGTTTCATTATCGCCGATGCGAGCAAATGTATCGGCTGTCGCACTTGCCAAGTGGCCTGCGTGGTATCGCATCAGGAACATCAGGACTGCGCCTCCCTGACGCCTCACACCTTTCAGCCGCGTATTCACGTGATCAAAGGGGTCAATGTTTCCACGGCGACCGCCTGCCGTCAGTGTGAAGACGCCCCCTGCGCCAATGTCTGCCCGAACGGCGCCATCAGCCGCGATAAAGGCTTTGTCCATGTGATGCAGGAGCGTTGCATCGGCTGCAAAACCTGCGTCGTCGCCTGCCCGTACGGGGCGATGGAGGTGGTGGTGCGCCCGGTGATCCGCCATAGCGGCGCCGGACTGAACGTCGTGGCGGAAAAAGCCGAAGCCAACAAGTGCGATCTCTGCTTCCACCGCGAGAGCGGCCCGGCCTGCATGGAAGTGTGCCCGACGCATGCCCTGGTGTGCGTTGACCGCAACAAACTTGAGCAGATGAATATCGAGAAACGTCGCCGTACGGCGCTGGCCTGGTAAGTCAAGGCATGAACGGGGTGCAAATCCGCATTCGCGGTAAAGTGCAGGGGGTCGGTTTCCGCCCCTTTGTCTGGCAGCTGGCCCGGGCGCAGGCCCGCTGCGGCGATGTCTGTAACGACGGCGACGGCGTACTGGTGCGGCTGGTCGGGGGCGACGACGGTTTTACTGCCGCTCTGGCTGACCACTGCCCGCCGCTGGCGCGGATCGACAATACCGCCTGCATTCCCTATCGCTGGGCGGCCACGCCGCAGGATTTCACCATCCGCGAGAGTGGGGCGGGACGGATGCGGACTCAGATTGTGCCCGATGCCGCGACCTGCCCGGCGTGCCTCGAGGAGATGAACGATCCCCGGGCACGCCGCTACCGCTACCCCTTTATCAACTGCACCCACTGCGGCCCGCGGTTAACCATTATTCGCGCCATGCCCTACGACCGGTCCTTCACCGCAATGGCGCCGTTCCCGCTCTGTTCCCCTTGTGAAGCGGAATTCCGCGATCCTGCCGATCGCCGTTTTCACGCCCAGCCGGTGGCCTGCCCCGACTGCGGGCCGCGACTGGAATGGCGGGCAGAGGGGGAAACGCTGGACGGCGAGGCGGCGCTGCAGGCGGCTATCGCCCGGCTGGCGGCGGGCAAAATCGTGGCGATAAAAGGCATCGGCGGCTTTCATCTGGCCTGCGATGCCGGTAACCCCGCTGCCGTTGCCACGCTGCGGGCGCGAAAACACCGCCCGGCAAAACCGCTGGCGGTAATGCTGCCGACGGCAACGGGCTTACCCGCCGCCGCTGCGGCGCTGATGGGCTCCCCGGCGGCGCCCATCGTACTGATTGCCAAAGCGCAGGTCTCCAGCCTGTGCGACGAAATAGCGCCAGGGCTTGCGGAAGTTGGGGTGATGCTGCCGTCTAATCCGCTGCAGCATTTGCTTCTGCAGGGCCTGGCGCGCCCCATCGTAATGACCTCCGGCAACCTTAGCGGCCGTCCGCCGGCGTTAAGTAATGCTCAGGCGCTCAATGAGTTAGCCGACATTGCCGACGGCTTTCTCTTGCATAATCGCGACATCGTACAGCGGATGGATGATTCACTGGTGCGCTCAAGCGGTGAAATGCTGCGCCGCGCCCGGGGCTACGTCCCGGACGCGCTGCCGCTGCCGCCAGGGCTAGGAGACATCCCGCCGCTGCTGGCTCTCGGCGCGGATATGAAAAATACCTTCTGCCTGGCGCGCGGCAGCGAAGCGGTGCTGAGCCAGCACTTTGGCGATCTTGGCGAGGAAGGTATTGAACAGCAGTGGCGCAGCGCCCTGCAGCTGATGCAGAGCATTTACGCGTTTGTGCCGCAGCGGGTGGTGGTTGATGCCCATCCCGGCTATCGCTCAACGCAGTGGGCGGCCTCCCTGCCCCTGCCGCTGGAGACAGTGCTGCATCACCATGCCCACGCCGCGGCATGCCTGGCGGAGCACCGCTGGCCGCTTGACGGCGGGGACGTTATCGCCCTGACACTCGACGGTATTGGTATGGGGGAGAACGGCGCGCTGTGGGGCGGGGAGTGCCTGCGGGTCAACTATCGCGAATGCGAACATCTTGGCGGGCTGCCGGCCGTCGCGCTACCAGGGGGGGACCTGGCGGCACGCCAGCCGTGGCGAAATTTGCTGGCCCACTGTCTGGCCTTTGTCCCTGACTGGCAGGATTATCCGCAGGCCGCCACCCTGCGCCAGCGCAACTGGCCGCTGCTGGCGCAGGCCATCGAGCGCGGGATTAACGCACCGCGCGCCTCATCCTGCGGACGGCTGTTTGATGCCGTTGCCTGCGCCCTGGATTGCGCGCCGGAGAGTCTGAGCTATGAAGGCGAAGCGGCCTGTCGGCTGGAGGCGCTGGCCGCCAGCTGCCCCGGCGTCAGCCACCCGGTTACGCTGCCGTGGCGCGACGACGCGCTGGATTTAGCGACCTTCTGGCGGCAATGGCTGAGCTGGCAGGCGACTCCGGCGCAGAAAGCCTGGGCATTCCACGACGCCCTGGCCTGTGGACTGGCGGCGATGGCCCGCGACTGCGCCACCGTCCGCGGCATCGACACGATGGTCTGCAGCGGCGGGGTGCTGCATAACCGCCTGCTGGCGGCGCGATTGACCTTTTATCTGGCGGATTTTACTCTGCTGTTTGCACAGCAGTTGCCGGCCGGCGACGGCGCAATCGCCTATGGTCAGGCGGTGATCGCCGCCGCCCGCGGGCAGGCTCAAGGAATACAACCATGATAATGACAGTTTTACGCCAGCAGCCGCGCGCCGCGGGTCTGGTGCTGGGGTTGATCGCGGCGAATTTTCTGGCCTGGTGCTGGGCGCTGCAGGCCTTTGGCGACAGCGGCGCGCTGATGGCCGCCAGCCTGCTGGCCTGGGGCTACGGCCTGCGCCACGCGGTGGACGCCGACCATATTGCGGCGATTGATAACGTGACCCGCAAGATGATGCAGCAGGGGCGGCGGCCTTTCGCCGTCGGGGCTTGGTTTTCGCTGGGCCACTCATCGATTGTGGTGCTGGCCTCGGCGGCGATTGCCGCGACCGCCACCGCCTTCAGCACGCAGATGAGCTGGCTGCATGATACCGGCAGCGTCATTGGCACCGCCGTGTCGGCCCTGTTTTTACTGGCGATGGCCTTTATCAACCTGGTGATTTTACGCAGCGTGTGGCGCAGCTTTCGGGCATGGAAGCGCGGGGAGCCGGTGAGCGACGAAATCGTCAGCGGCGGCGGGGTGATGAGCTGGCTGTTTGGCAAGACCTTCCGTCTGATAAGCCGCAGCTGGCAGATGTACCTGGTCGGTTTCCTGTTTGGCCTCGGTTTTGATACCGCCACCGAAATCGGCGTACTGGGTATCTCCGCCGCCGGCGCGTCGAGCGGGATTTCCGTCTGGTCGATTATGGTCTTTCCGGCGCTGTTCGCCAGCGGTATGGCGCTGGTGGATACGCTTGATAATGTGCTGATGGTCGGCGCCTACGGCTGGGCGTTCAGCAAGCCGCAGCGCAAGCTCTATTACAACATGACCATCACCGGTACCTCGGTGGTGGTAGCGCTGTTTATCGGCGGCCTGGAAGCGCTGGGTCTGCTGATGGATAAGTTTGCGCTCAGCGGCGGAATATGGCGCTGGGTAGGGGCGTTAAACGACAACCTCGGCGACGCCGGATTTGTGGTGGTCGGGTTGTTTGTCGCCTGTTGGGCGCTATCGGTGCTTAACTATCGCTGGCGCGGCTACGACAATCTGGCGCGCTAGGCTGGATATGTTCCCGGCTTGCGCTGCGCTTAGCCGGGCTACCAGGACAATACCGTAGCCCGGCTAAGGTGTTTACGCCGCAAGCCGGGAAAACCATCAACTTACCAGTTGTTTGAGCAGCGCAAAGGCTTCCTTCATTTTGTCTTCACTCACCACAAAGGCCCGCAGCTGGTTTTCGGCATCCACGCCTTTCGCCACCAGCCCCTCTTTGGCGGCCACGATATTCCACGTCAGATCGTCGCGGCGGGTGTCGCCGGCCAGATGCAGCGGCAGATCCGGGGTTTTCACCTTCACCAGCATTGGCGGCAGCTTGAGTTCTCCCGCCTGCGCCAGCAGATTTTTACTCAGGCACATGGCGCTGAGTAAAATCGGCTGCAGGAACGGCAGTACCACGCCGTTGATTTCCGCACAGTCGCCGAGCGCATAAATCGCCGGGTCGCTGGTTTGCAGCTGGCTATTGACCACAATACCGCGGTTAATCTGCAGTCCGGCGTGGCGCGCCAGCGACGTTTCCGGGCGCAGGCCGGCGGCGGCCACCACCGCATCGACGGTTATCGCGCGCTGGCGATCGAGACTGACGCGAATGCCGTCGGCGGTTTGCTCCAGCCCCTCCAGCTGCGTTTTCAGCATCAGATGTACGCCCATCTCGGTGAGCCGATGCTGCAGGCGGCTGCTGGCCTCCGGCGGCATCAGCGCCGCCAGCACGCTGGCGGAGTTATCGACTACCGTTACCGCTTTACCGGCGCGGCAGAAATCCATCGCCAGTTCGCAGCCAATCAGGCCGCCGCCGACGATCAGCACGCGCTTCGCGTCGTGCAGCCGGCTCTGCGCCGCGCCATATTCGCGCTGGCTATTGAGCGTTAGCATCAGCTCGCGCCCCGGCACCGGCGGAATAAACGGCGTCGCGCCGGTGGCCAGTACCAGTTTGTCGTAGCGCCACTGGTTATCCTGGCTCTTCACTAACCGGTTTTCGGCGTCGATATCGCTTACCCAGGTATGGGGAAACAGACGCAGAGTGTACTGCTCGGCGAACTCGCCGGCGCTTTGCAGGGTCAGATCGTCGGCCTTCTGTCCGCGGCTGATGACATGGCTGAGGTCCGGTTTGTTGTATTCATCCATGCTATCGGCGGCGATGAGGGTCAGCGGGATTTGCGCATCCTGCTTACGAATATTTTTCACCAGCTGGCGGGCCGCGAAGCCCGAGCCGATGATGACGATGCCATCACTCATTTTGCCCCCGTCGCCAGTACGTCAAAGACATCTTTGCCAAGAGAACACTCAGGGCAGAGGAAATTGTCCGGCACTTCACTCCACGGTGTACCCGGCTGTACATCCTGGTTAGGTTCGCCTTTCGCCGGGTCATAGACCCACTGGCACACGCTGCACTGCATCATGGGACCGAGATCGGCGGCCGCGGCGGCGGCACAGGCGCAGTCCTGTGGTTCCGGCGTTGTCGCTGCTTCAGCAACCGACAGCGGCGAGAGGGCCCATTGGCGAGCGATGTCGCGACCGTGTTGGCGGCACAGTTCCAGCGCGTCGATATCCGGGCGCCATTTGGCTTTCAGGCTCAGCGACATCTCAAAGCCGGCATCCTGCAGGCGGGTGGACAGGCGGTCTACCGCGCCGCCGCCCCCGCC
>NZ_GL882824.1:927-9315 GCF_000195655.1 Klebsiella sp. MS 92-3 | reverse complement strand
CCGCGCCGCCGCTCCAGCCGTGCGAGCCAAAGGCGCTGGCGCGTTTATTGCGAAAACGCAGCCCGGTCATCTCTTCCACCAGCCCGGCGATTTTCGGCATCATCACGTTGTTCATGGTGGACGTGCCGACAAGTACGCCTTTCGAGCGGAAAACATTGGTGAGGATGTCGTTTTTGTCGCTGCGGGCGACGTTAAAGATTTTCACCGCTACCCGTGGGTCAACCTCGGTGATCCCCTGGGCAATGGCGTCCGCCATCATGCGGGTATTATTGGACATGGTGTCGTAAAAGATGGTGATGCGATCTTCCTGATAATCCGCCGCCCACTCGAGGTATTTCTCGACGATTTGCGTCGGGTTATCGCGCCAGACCACGCCGTGGGAGGTGGCAATCATCTCCACCGGCAGGTTGAAACCGAGGATTTCAGTAATTTTCGGCGTCACCAGGCGGCTGAAGGGCGTCAGGATGTTGGCGTAGTAGCGCTGGCACTGTTCGTACAGTTCAGTCTGGTCCACTTCATCGTTGAACAGATGTTCGTCGCAATAGTGCTGGCCGAAGGCGTCGTTGCTGAACAGCACCGCGTCGCCGGTCAGGTAGGTCATCATGCTGTCCGGCCAGTGCAGCATCGGCGTTTCCACGAAGATCAGCTGTTTACCGTTACCGATGTCGAGAGTATCGCCGGTTTTCACCACGTGGAAGTTCCACTCCGGATGATGATGGTGGCCGTTGATCGAGTCGATGGCGTTGGCGGTGCAGTAGATCGGCGTATCCGGGATCTGCATCATCAGTTCGGTCAGCGCGCCGGCATGGTCCTCTTCGGCGTGGTTAATGACGATATAGTCGAGGTCGGCGAGGTCGATTTCGCGGCGCAGGTTCTGTACGAACTCGCGGCTGAATTTATGATCGACGGTATCGATCAGCACGTTTTTCTCTTCGCGGATGAGATAGCTGTTGTAGCTGCTGCCGCGCAGCGTTTTATATTCGGTGCCGTGGAAATCACGCACTTCCCAGTCACGTTGGCCAACCCAAAGAATGTTATTTTTCACCACAATAGACATAGCAACCTCAATCAATACAGTGTGTTTAAACTCAGTTGACTGGCTTATATCAAGTTGCGTGCCAACTTTTTAATTCATTGATAATTATCTGTTTTTAATTTTTTCTGATTTTGGTTGTTGTCAAAATGACAATGGTTAAAATAGTCGATATGACAATGAGTATTGTCAAAATGACAATGGAGCGACAATGAGTTTTTCCGTCGACGAGCTGGCGAGAATCGCCATAGATTTACAAAGCGATATTGGTCACACCGACCGCTTTTCGCGCCTGATTACTACCCTGCGGCAAATTCTTGGCTGCGATGCCTCGGCGCTGCTGCGCTATGAGGCGCATCAGTTTGTGCCGCTGGCGATCGATGGCCTGGCGCAGGATGTGCTCGGTCGGCGCTTTGCCCTGGAAGGACACCCGCGGCTGGAGGCGATTGCGCGCGCCGGGGATGTGGTGCGCTTCCCGGCGGATAGCGACCTGCCCGACCCCTATGACGGGCTGATCCCCGGTCATGAGAGCCTCAAAGTCCATGCCTGCGTGGGACTGCCGCTGTTTGCCGGGCAGACGCTGATTGGCGCGCTGACCCTGGACGGCATGGATGCCGATCGTTTCGATAGCTTCAGCGATGAAGAGCTGCGGCTGATTGCCGCGCTGGTGGCCGGGGCGCTGAATAATGCGCTGCTTATCGCCCGCCTTGAAGCGCAAAACGTCCTGCCGGCGCAGGCGGTGAATTACCCGCTGCCGGAGCGCCAGGAGATCATCGGCCTGTCGGGGCCCATGCTGCAGCTGAAAAAAGAGATCGATATCGTCGCCGCCTCGGATTTAAACGTGCTGATCAGCGGCGAAACTGGCACCGGCAAAGAGCTGGTGGCGAAGGCGGTGCATCAGGGGTCGCCGCGAGCCGCCAACCCTCTGGTGTACCTCAACTGCGCGGCGCTGCCGGAAAGCGTAGCGGAGAGCGAGCTGTTCGGCCATGTGAAAGGGGCATTTACCGGGGCTATCAGCAACCGCAGCGGTAAATTTGAGATGGCGGATAACGGCACCCTGTTTCTTGACGAAATCGGCGAACTGTCGCTGGCGTTGCAGGCCAAACTGCTGCGCGTGCTGCAGTATGGCGATATTCAGCGCGTCGGCGATGACCGCAGCCTGCGGGTCGATGTGCGGGTGCTGGCGGCGACGAACCGCGATCTGCGCCAGGAGGTGGTGGAAGGGCGCTTTCGCGCCGATCTGTACCATCGGCTGAGCGTCTTCCCGCTGTCGGTTCCGCCGCTACGCGAGCGGGAAAGTGACGTGGTGCTGCTGGCGGGCTATTTCTGCGAGCAGTGCCGCCTGCGGATGGGGCTGGCGCGGGTCATTTTGGCTGAGGCGGCGCGAAACCGGCTGCAGCAGTGGTCCTGGCCAGGCAACGTGCGCGAACTGGAGCATGCTATCCATCGGGCGGTGGTGCTGGCGCGGGCCACCCAGGCCGGTGATGAAGTGGTCCTGGAGCCGCAGCATTTCCAGTTTGCGGTGGCGGCGCCGATGTTGCCGACTGAGACGGCGGCAGCGGCGCCCGCGACGGGAAACATCAATCTGCGCGAGGCGACCGACTCTTTTCAGCGAGAAGCCATTAGCCGTGCGCTGGAGGCGAACCAGGGCAACTGGGCGGCGACCGCCCGAGCGCTGGAACTGGACGTCGCCAACCTGCATCGGCTGGCGAAACGTCTGGGGCTTAAAGGATCCCCGCCTGGTAAAAGTTCTGCAGGTTAATGGCGCCGACCAGTTGGCCGTTCTCATCCACTACCGGCGCGGCGCTGATTTTGTGTTTCATCAGCCGCTCTTTGGCTTCCACCGCGCGGCTATCCGCCTGCAGCGTTACGCCGTTGCGGGTCATCGCCCGAGTGACGCCATCGTTGAGCGTACCGCCAGCAACCAGCCAGCGGCGCAGGTCGCCGTCGGTGAAAACGCCCTGCACGCGGTTGGCTTCATCGCAGACCGCCACCAGGCCGAGTCCGGTTCGGCTTAGTTCGAGCATAGCGTCCATGACATTGGCCTCGGTATTGACCCGCGGCACTTCTTCATCACGACGCATCAGGTGATGCACTTTGTTCAGCAGCCGCGCGCCGAGGGCGCCCGCCGGGTGGGAACGGGCGAAATCCTCTTCATTGAAACCGCGCGCCTGCATCACCGCCATCGCCAACGCGTCGCCCAGCATCAGCGTGTTGACGGTGCTGGAGGTTGGCGCCAGATGCATCGGGCAGGCCTCGCGCTCCACGGCGATATCCAGCACCGCTTTCGCCGCCAGCGCCAGCGGCGAGGTGGATTTGCCGGTCATCGCCAGCAGCGGAATGCCTTTTTCTTCCAGCCGCGGCACGATGAGATCCAGCTCTTTCGCGCTACCGGAGTAGGAGATAAACAGCATCACGTCGCGGCTATCGAGCATGCCGAGATCGCCGTGCAGGGCTTCCGCCGGATGGACGAAAAAGGCCGGGGTGCCGGTGCTGGCGAAGGTTGCCGCCAGCTTTTTACCGATGTGGCCGGATTTACCGATACCGGAGACAATCAGTTTGCCCTCGCAGTGGATAATGGTTTCCGCCGCGCGGATGAAGTCGTCGCCCAGGCGCTCCGGCAGGCGGCTCGCCTCCTGCAGCTCAAGCATCAGGGTCTGGCGTCCGGCCTCTAACAAAAAGTTACTCATGATGTTCTCCAGTAATAATGACTGCTATGCCTTTGGCTTCCAGCGCCCGCTGGAATTCCGGGTCAATATCGGCATCGGTAATCAATTTATCCACGCGTTCAAGGCCGCAGACAATATTGGGGCTTTTACGACCAAACTTGGATGAGTCGGCCATCAGGATCACTTCGCGGGCGGCGTTGCACATCGCTTTGCTGACGGTATAGACCTCATTAAAGGTAGTGACTCCGGCGTTCAGATCGATACCGTCGGTGCCCATAAACAGCTTGTCGAAGCTGAACTGTTCGAAGGCGTTTTCCGCCAGCTGGCCGTGAAAAGAGGCCGATTTTTTACGGAAGGTGCCGCCCGGCATCAGGATGGTCTGCTCGTTATCGAACTCTGATAGCGCGTTGACGATATGCAGGCTGTTGGTCATCACCGTGATGTTATTGAAGTGACTCAGCAATGGCACCATCTGCAGCACGGTGCTGCCGGCGTCGAGGATAATTGAATCGCCATCGTGGATGTATCGCACGGCGGCCTCGGCAATCTGCGCTTTTTTATGGGTGTTGATCAGCGTTTTATGGTCAATCGGCGGATCGGCTTCATCCTTGTTGAGTACCACGCCACCGTAGGTGCGAATGACGGTGCCGGCGTTTTCCAGCGTGACCAGATCCTTGCGGATGGTGGTGCCAGTGGTATCGAAGTGTTGCGCCAGCTCTTCGACCGAGCATTTTCCCTGCGACTGCAGGAACTCGAGAATGGCTGCCTGGCGCTGACGTGGTTTCATAGGCGTCTATCCTGCGTTTAAGTTTCGAAGTGATAATTTCGCAAGATATTTACTTTTACAACGAAATTATCCATGTTTCGGATTAAGCGCTAATGATAGTGCATTCTGACAGCGCGGATCATGGGGAAAGATCACATCAGGCTGCAATTCCGCAATATGTTTGCCTGCCAGAGCCGGGATCTTTTGCGGACTGGCGAAAATGGTGAAGCCTTTCATCAGCAGCGTGTCGCTAATGCGGTCGTTATCATCGACGGCGATGGCGACGATGGCGCGCGGTTGAAAGCGCCCGGCGGAGCGGCCGACGCCCACCCGCCCCTGCTGGCACAGGCTATCAAAGGCGCGATTGAAGCGGCGGATCTGCCAGCCGCCAAAGGCCAGCTGGGTAAGCCAGGCGATGGCGGCGACGATGATTAATGCAGTAACCATAGGTCTCTCCTTAAGGGGGGCGGGAACAGCCCTGGTCACGGCGCGAGCGCCTAACCCGAGCGACCCGCGGTGCCGTTTTTTTGTCGGGTGGCGGCTAACGCCTTACCCGACCTACAGTTTTGTAGCCCGGATAAGCGCAGCGCCATCCGGGAACCTGTTAAAACATCACCTGGCCGCCGGTGACGTTGATCGACTGCCCGGTGCAGTACGACGCCTGTGGGCTAGCGTAAAACATCAATACGTTCAGCACATCCTGATATTCGCAGCCGCGCTTCAGCGGCACCTTGTCGATGTAGTACTGCTCGACTTCGCTCTCATCGATACCGAGCTTGGTGGCATACTGCGGCAGCAGCGACTGGAACATCGGCGACTTCAGCAGATTGCCGAGCATCAGCGAATGCACGGTAATGCCATATTCCGCCAGATCCAGCGCCAGCGACTGGGTCAGCCCGACGCCGCCGAACTTCGCCGCGCTGTAGCCGGAGTTGTGCTTACTGCCGACTTTGCCGGATTTCGAGTTGATCTGAATGATCCGCCCCTTAATGCCGTCGCGGATCATCAACCGCGAGAACTCGCGGGCGCAGAGAAAATAGCCCACCAGATTGACCTGCAGCGAGCGGTCGAAATCCCCCAGCGCGAAGTCGCTAATAAACGCCGCCTTGGCGATCCCGGCGCTGTACACCAGCAGGTCGACGCGCGAAAAAATCTCATCCACCCCGTGGGCCAGGGCGGTGACGCTGGCCTCGCTGGTGGCGTCGGCGCCGAAGCCGTACGCCATACCTTCGCCATACTCAGCGTTAATCTCCTGGGCGACGCGGCTGGCTTTTTCGCTCTGAATATCGACCACCGCCACGCGGTAGCCCTCGGCGGCCAGCCCGCGGCACAGAAACTCTCCTAAGGTTTGTCCACCGCCAATGACAACAGCAACCTGATTCATCTCTCTCTCCTTTTAAGCAACAAACTTCAGTACGCAGCCGGGCGCGATGGCGTCCGGCACCGGGCCCGCCACATGGACGGTACCTGGGAACTCCGCTTCACGATGGCCGTCAAAGCGCAGGGTGATGTGGCCCAGCTCGCGCAGGTTTTGTTCAGCGACCTCGCCGACGGCGGTCACCGGGTAGCGCTGTTCGCCAAGCTGCAGCTCTGCCCCCGGCTGCAGCGTGCCAGCAAGCTCGCCGTGGTTGTGAATAAAGCAGTACTCTTCGATATCCGCCGGGGCGCCCTCGCGGAAGGTGATCAGCATTTGCTCTTCCAGCGCCATCGTCGCGCAGGCGCCGATGTGCGTAATGGTGGTCTGGTAAATCACAGTCATCTGCAGGAACCTCTTACTGGTAAATAAATCCGGAAACGAACCACGCGATCAGCACCGTTGGTGCGCCGGTCAGAAAGCGGCTGACCAGCACCGACGGCACGCCGACGCGCACGGTATCCTGGCGGGCTTCGGCTAGCGACAGGCCTACCGGAATAAAATCGCAGGCGGCCTGGGCGTTAATGGCGAATAGGGCGGGCAGGGCGAGGTGCGGCGGAATGTTGCCGAGGCCGATTTGAACGCCGATCAGCACGCCGATCACCTGGGCAATAACCGCGCCGGGGCCGAGAAACGGCGACAGCAGCGGGAAAGAGCAAATCAGCGCCAGGGTTACCAGCCCCAGCGGATGGCTGGCGAGCGGCGCCAGGCCGTGGGCGATCCAGTCGCCGATGCCGGAGGCCATGATGATGCCGATCAGCGCCGAGACGAAAGCCATAAACGGCAGAATGGTTTTCAGCACCGTATCAATGGTGTCGCGCCCGGCCTGGAACAGCACCGCCACCACCGAACCCATGCCCATCCCGACCTTCGCCAGCAGGCCATCGCTCTGTTCAGTAATCTTCTTGCTGGTGTCGTAATCGCGACCCGCGCTCTTGTTTTCCGCCGGCGGCTCGGAAACCCCTGCGCTGTCGGGAGCGATGCACTGGATGTTGTCCTCTTTGACGCCGGAGACATAAATATCTTCCGTGATGTACTGGGCCAGCGGCCCTGATTTGCCGGTGGCATGGATATTCACCGTCGGGATGCGGCGTTTAGGATAGAGCCCGCAGCGCAGGGTGCCCCCGCAGTCGATAATCGCCACGCCGATCTCGCTTTCCGCTGGTTCTCCCTCTTTAAACCCGTCCACCGGCTGCCAGCCGGTCAGACTGGCGATGCGGTCAACGATCGCCGGGCGGGTGCCGGCGGTGATATAGACGATCTTTTTGCCTTCGACGGCGTCGAGCTCAAGCGGGCCGCCCCAGCCGCCGGTGCCTTTCTCTATACGAATACGGGTCATGATGTCGCTCCTGACAGATGCACTTTCTGGGAAAGCTGAATCGCCATTTTTCTCTCGAAAATCGAGGTGGTCAGGTCGGTGACCCAGCCGCGGAAGAAGTTAGTCACCAGCCCGACCAGCAGGTAGCTCACCGCCAGCGGACCGAGCGGTAGGCCGAGGGTAGTGAGGCCGTTGGCGATGCCGAGATAGACGAACAGCTCGCCGGGGTTGATATGTGGAAACAGCCCGTTCATTGAGTGGCAGCTATACGACGCCGCCGCGTAATAGCTGGGCTTGTACTTCTCTGGCATAAACCGGCCGAGGCTTAACGTCATTGGGTTACAAAACACGAAGGTGCCGATGCAGGGTAGCAGCAGGTAGCGGGAGATTGGGTTTCCTGCGCAGCGCTGCGCCAGCTTCTCGATCCGCTGCTGGCCGATAAAGTTGATCAGCGCGTTCATGATCACCAGCAGGCTGATCAGCAAGGGGAGGATCCCGGTCACCATGCCGGTAAATACCTCGCCGCCTTTCTGAAACAGGCCGATAAACCACTCCGCGCCGTGGGTCACGACGTCAATCATTGTTCTCTCCTTCAGCATGTTATTTTTCTTGCTAATCGCAGGCTGATTTTAATCATTTTGAAAGGTTTAAAAGTGTTAAATGGATCGCAAAATGAAAGATAAATATTTTATTTTGAAAGATGATGCGGGCGAGATGAAATGTTGCAGGGCATGAAAGCACGCAGGGGAGGAGCAGTTGAAGGACTATTTTGTCTACAAACAGATTGTCGCTTTCTTGTTGGTCGTCGCATGCTTTACCATAATTATCCCTTGCTGAATTTGTTAAACGGAATTCCCATGTTGAAGCGTCGCTATCTGGCTTTACTTCCCCTTTGTGTGCTCCTCGCTGCCTGCAGCAGCAAACCCAAGACCCCCGCGGAAACGGAGATGGCGAGTGGAACCGGCGGCTTTTTGCTGGAACCGCAGCATAACGTGATGCAGATGGGCGGCGACTTCGCCAACAACCCGGCGGCGGCGCAGTTTATCGATAAGATGGTGGCGAAGCACGGCTTCGACAGGCAGCAGCTGCAGGAGATCCTGTCGCAGGCAAAGCGCCTGGATTACGTCCTGCGGCTGATGGATCGTCAGGGGCCGCCCCGCCCCCCCCCCCCCCCGCCCCGCCCCGCCC
>NZ_GL882824.1:0-841 GCF_000195655.1 Klebsiella sp. MS 92-3 | reverse complement strand
GACCGGCCTGCCGCCAACCGGGCCGACCGGCGCCTGGCTGCGCTACAAGAAACAGTTCATTACCCCGGATAATGTGCAGAACGGCGTGGTGTTCTGGAATCAGTATCAGGACGCGCTCAACCGCGCTTATCAGGTTTATGGCGTGCCGCCGGAAATCATCGTCGGCATTATCGGCGTGGAGACTCGCTGGGGCCGGGTGATGGGCAAAACCCGGATCCTCGACGCGCTGGCGACGCTGTCGTTTAGCTACCCGCGCCGCGCCGAATACTTCTCGTCGGAGCTGGAAACTTTCCTGCTAATGGCGCGCAGCGAAAGCGACGATCCGCTGGATCTGAAAGGCTCTTTCGCCGGGGCGATGGGCTACGGTCAGTTTATGCCGTCCTCCTATAAGCAGTATGCGGTCGATTTTAACGGTGACGGACATATCAACCTGTGGGACCCGGTGGATGCTATCGGCAGCGTGGCCAACTACTTCAAACAGCATGGCTGGGTGAGCGGCGATCTGGTGGCGGTGCAGGCGCTGGGGCAGGCCCCGGGGCTGGAGAATGGTTTCAAGACTAAATACAGCGTTTCGCAGCTGGCGGCCGCAGGGCTGACCCCGACCCAGCCGCTGGGTAACCATCAGCAGGCCAGCCTGCTGCGGCTGGACGTCGGCACCGGCTATGAGTACTGGTACGGGCTGCCGAACTTCTACACCATCACCCGCTACAACCACAGCACCCACTACGCGATGGCTGTCTGGCAGCTGGGTCTGGCGGTTGCGCAGGCCCGCGGCGGTTATTAATCCTTTCATCCGGCTGACAATTTCCCAGCCTCCCCGGATAGCGGCGCGTAGCGCCTT
>NZ_GL882823.1:87953-104261 GCF_000195655.1 Klebsiella sp. MS 92-3 | reverse complement strand
ACCGGTCTCCCGGCGCACACTGTATATATAAACAGTATAATCATGCGAGGATTTAGTCAATATGACGTGACATGTCACAGCGGTAGTTTCGTTTCGTGCCAGCCGTACATCACCCAGCATGCGGCTTCTCCTGAGTGCGGGCAGGATGCCACCGGCAGTTGATCGCCGCACTTGCCGCAGCGGCGTTTGCTGATGGCGTTAATCCGGCCGCGCACCCGGGCGTCATCCTGGCGGATCAGCAGCGCGATGTACTCGGCCATTTCGTATGGATCGCGACCAGGGCGCCTGGCGGCGCAGTTACGCGCCAGCATCTCCATTTCCTGCTCGTCGAGCACCACCTCAAACTTGCGCTCGCCGGCGGCGGACTGCCGCGCGCGCTGCGCGGCTTTGCGTTCTGCGGGGGATTTAGGCATCAGTCTTCACCTTGTGCCCAGGTGCTAAACAGTGTGTTTTATTGGCGTTGAACTTCCAGCCTCGCTTTTTTGCAGCTCTGTAGCACTCGGTAAAATTATCTCCTACCAACCGTTTAAACCCTTTTTCTTCTGTTCTGTACTCAGGTGAGCCCATGTAAGATTGGCAGTCAGGGCAATCGCACGTTAGATCGAGTGTGTATCCACCGAAAACCATCACTTCCCCTCCTGCGCCGTTCTGCGCTTAGCTCTTGCCAGCAAACAAGTCAGCACGAAAGCGCGGTGCTGTCGCATTCCCTCTGTCATGGTTTTGGCTCCTGCGGGGAGGCTGGCAAATCCATCCATCTGATAACTCCGGTAATGGTGCCATCTGAAGCCCTCCATTCCCCTGATTCGCAGTCATAGCAGGCGGTCCGAATATCACCATAACCGGTCATCACCAGATATTTTCCGTTAACTTCAGGAGGGAAATCGCTCAGCGCATTCCACACTAACGGGCCGTTACCGCTATAAATCTCCAGCAGTTCTCTGGCCATCTGGTAGGCGATATGCCTGCGACCAAAGACCCTTGTCACTTCCTTAAGTCGATCGATGGCAATAGTCATTTTCCCTCCTGCGGGGCGGCTGCGAGCATGGCGGCGCGGCGGTTTACCACCTCGATTAACGCCTCTTCGGCATCACACAGGCAATCAGCGATGCCACGGCGATCGCCGTCGAAGTCATTCAGGTCGAGGCGTATACGAGCAACCTTCTGCAATGCGTCCAGCACATCATCCGGCACTACCGGCGCTGGCTGCGCAATAAGCGCTTTGAAATCCTCAATCCGCGCCTGAAACTCCACTCTCTCTTCCGGTGACAGCGCCGCCATATCAGATTCGTGTACGGCCCTGCGCGCCAGGGCGGCAAGCATGGTGCTGGTCTTAATGCCTTTGCCAAATCGCAACCCCGGCTCTAGTAATACCGGGCAGGGTAACACTTCGGGATATTCCGGCGCTGGCTGCGCGTGACGATAGAGCGGCAGTACAGCCACATCACCATCTGTTGCGACAAATTCTGCCCGGCATTTATCGTTTGTGACATGCCATTGCTCACGATAGTGCCATGTCCACGCCACCGGCTCGCGGTCCATTGCGGCCAGCGCCATGCGAGCCAGTTCTTTAATCACCGTGCAATTTTCAAGTCCTTCGCAGTCATCCATTAAGAGCCAGTCATCATTCAAAATTTTCTGAATTAATTCTTTGGTCAATATGCTCATGCCGCGTTTCCTTCTGATTTGTTAACGATCACGCCGTCATAAACCTCTTTGAGATGTCCGCGCAGGTCCATCCGGCGCAGGGCGCTGTACATGTAATCACACTCGGCCTGTTTGTTGGCCTGAAACGGCTTATGCTCACGTGAACACCACAGCGCGTTTCCCGGCCATCCGTGGACTTTGTACACGCGCCCGTTTCTGACGTGCAGGAGGCCCCAGCCTGGCGGCAAGTCAGAGACTTCAATAAACCCAGGCTCTGCCATGAAAAAGCGCCAGTCGCCCATACCTTGGCTCGGCATCCTTCTGAATGACTTTTTCTTGTCCGCCAAAAAGTCGGAACGGGAACACTTAACTTCAATCAAACAGGAGGCCAGGTTACGGAAACCGATAGCGTCCGGCTGCTCACCAGTGGCAACAGCAGCGACAAAGCGGTCGTGGAAAGCTACTTTGAATCCGTTGTTTTGCAGAAAGCGGCAGGCTATCTGGCAAAGTTCATCGTGTTTCAGTGCCATCACTCAGCCTCCACCTTGATGCCAGCGAACAAGGGCATTCCATCTGGGTGATCAAATGTGTCGCCCTGGCATAGCTCTACCCATACCCCCGCTCGATGAGCAAAAAGACCTACAGGTTTAGCAGCTAAGGAGGCAATAGCTATACCCATTAAAACTTTTGTTTTTTCAGAGCAGAAGCAGTGCTCCAGGTTGTATTTCGCCTCTTCAATAAGTTGCTCTCTTGTAAAAGTTACCATTATTTAATCTCCACCTTGATGCCAGCGTCGGCCAGCATCTCCAAAATCGCTGTCTTGTTAAACCAGTGTCCTGCTGGATATGGCACCATTACCGCATGTCCACCTTGAACAACCCCCACGCATAACTCTGGCAGCTTCACGGTGCGGGACTCCAGCTCGGCGATGCGAGACATCACGCGCCGTGATTTTTCTCTCTCCCGCTCAAGCTCTGCGTCCAGCTCGGCGATGCGGTCTGCCTGCTGGTCGAAATGGTAGTCTTTAGCTGACTGGATTACGTCTCTGCTCTGCGCCTTCTCCAGCGCCTCTACCAGTTCGTCAACGTAGTGAGCGGCACGTAGCGCAAACTCCGTGATTGATAGCTCTGCTTCAGTTTCTTTCCCGTAGCTTTCGCACTCCGACACAACGGCAAAATAGTCAGAATCAATTTCGTTATCTGCCAGATGGCGTAGCAGGTCGGCTGTCTGCTGCCCGTTTGCAATCAGCAATTCGTTCCGCTGCGCCAGTTCGGTGATATCAGTTGTCATGCTGCACGCTCCTGCTTAATCCCCATGCGCTCGCATGCGGTGCGGTAAATGGCGGCATCCTTCTCGATGCCAATGAAGCTGCGCTCAGTCTGCTGGCAGGCAACGCCGGCGGTACCGCTACCCATAGTGAAGTCCAGCACCGTATCGCCAGGGTTGCTGTAGGTTTCAATCAGGTATTGCACCAGTGCCAGAGGCTTCTGGGTCGGGTGATAATTGCCGGTCTGTTTGTCGCTCGAGAAAAACTGCACGTCTCGCGGGTACCGACTAGTTGAATCGTATTTCGTCAGGGTTAGTGCCTTGCCGTAGCACTCTGAATTGACGGTTTTACGCTTCGATGTGCGCCGTTCGTGCCCGTGGGTGAATTGCGGGTTATAGGTCGGCTGACGGCGGTAAAACACCTCAATGTTTTCGTGAGCACGCAGTGGCTGCTTTTTGGCATTAAGGAACCCGGTGGCGTTGCCTTTCTCCCAAATCCACTCTGAACGCCAGTCCCGCAGATTGCTGTTAATCAGCACACTGGTGAACGGCTGAGCGGAAAACAGCACAATGGCAGCGCTGGGCTTAACGATGCGGTAGAGCTGCTCCCACATCAGAGCCAAGTCGAGAACAGAATCCCAGCGGCACTGAGTGGTACCGTAGGGAATATCGGCACATACCAGGTCAACGGTACCGCTGGCGATTTGCGGGAAGACATCGAAGCAATCTGCGTTGTGAAGGCGGATCATTTGGCCCCCTCGCGCAGCGCGGCTTCCCATTCAGCCAGGGATTTTTCTGCGTACTCACCAGACAGGCCATCGGCGGCTAGGACCGGGTCGTTCGCCAAATCCTCTTTAGCGCCAAGAATCATGCGCACCACGTCGCCAACCTCTGCCATCGGCTTATCAACGAATCCGTGATTGAAAGCAGCGGCAAGGCGGCTTGCGGCAAAGTTGATACCCTCTGCGCGACCTTCAGCCTTAATCCCGTCTACGATGCGATCGGTGGCGGGGGTTGCTACCGAGTCAACCAGCCGGTAATCGCATGTTTGATAGATATGCTGACTATCCGAGGTATGCAGACCTTGAGCATCGAAGCCTTGAGCCTGCTGAATTACGACACCCCATGACACGCGCTGAACATCTTCGCTCCAGCCGTCGTCTACGTCCTCACGGTATGCGTCAATTTCAGCCTGCGCTGTGTCGATAGCGCTCTGTTTATCTTTGAAATAATCAAAACCGTATTCAGGCGAGTATGCGAAGTAAGTTACGCCAGCCTTCAGCGCCACATTCTCCGCAGCCAGCTGCTGGTACGCTTTCGCCAGCTTCAGGAACTTCTGCTCTCTGATCGACAGCTCGCCTGCGCTCTCCAGGGAGGCGATGAGATCGTTTACTGTTTCGATGTTCATGCTGTCACCCACTCGATCGCCAGATAAGCCACATACAGGACGGCGATGATTGCCACCCACCCAATGATGTTTGCCACCATCACGAACAGCAGCAGTGACCGACGACTGTAATTCACGAAATCAAAATCCATACTTACCCCCGCTTACCCGTTTAACTTATTGATTCAATTGATATCAATGAAGATCGTTGTTTTAGAACTCTTCGACCTTCCACCCGCCGCCGGCTTTTGCCGGGAGCTTCGTTACTCCGATGATCCGGAATGGGTACTGGTCGGCTGCGACTTTGGTTTTCACCCTAGCATCGTCAGTCCAGTAACCCCCCTTCACTTCGTGCATTTCCAGTTGGCCGTTTGCCAGCATCACGGCGAAGTCAGGCGTGTAGAACGTGTTGTCAGCCAGACGCAGCTTGATGCCTTCGAACCGGTACCAGGCGATTTCCCCGTAGCGCTTACGCAGCTCAAGGTTCTGACAGTACGCCGTTTCGGTTTTGTTCATCTGGCCCGCTTTAAGCCGGCCAAGTGCCTGTAGTGTCTTTCGCATGATTTTTACCTTATTGGTAATTTATAACCATAAACGGATCAATATCAATAGTATTGCGCATATTTTATTACCTTTTTGGTAAACATTAAGGCGTAAAAAAACGCGCTTCCGCGCTGCGCTGGCTGTCAGGGTGCAGGGCCTCCCCTGAATCCCGGCGGGATCTCGGTATCCGGACGGGATATGGTGTTCACATCTCGCTGCCCAGAGCCGCCTTTCAGCTCGAAAAGCCCTTGCCAACCCTTCGCCATGCTCTGCTTCACAATCTGCATCTGCCGTGTGTGGTTGCCGCCAGACAGGTTAATCAGTTCGGTGATTGCTGCGCCCTCGCTCCGTTCAGTTGGCGCATAGGCTTTAAACCGCATTTCTGACCTGTAGGCCTTCCACTCATCCCAGGCTTCGGCATTGAGCTGTTCAGGATACGGATAAGATTTTTTTGGCTCCCTCCCCCTTGGGGGGTTAGGGGGGATCTTATCTTTTACTTCTTCCTCTTCCTCTTCCTCTGGTAACGCTTTTTGTAACGCTGCCAGCGTTACTTTCTGCGTTTCATTTTTACGGTGTGCTGCAACCCTTCTGTTTGTAAGTGCCCGTTTTTTAGAGCTTTCCCCATTATGGCGCTCAAAGTTGGGGAGAATAAGCTTGTTGCCGTCGTAGGCGAGCCAACCAACAGCGATCAGTGCATCAGCGAATCCTGTAATAAAAGCGATACGGTCAAGCACTCCTTTTGTAACGCTGCCAGCGTTACCGTCAACAGTTTGCTGATCCGCCCATGCCCATATGCGAACGAGCTTACCGAGTACCGCGTCGGGGTCGATATTCAGGATTTCCGCTATCTGGAAAATCTCCGGCTTGTCTGGTGTGATCACCTCGACTTTTATCCAGCTACTGGCCATCCTGCACCCCCATATAAGCTGAAGGCGTCATGCTGCCTCCCTGGCCTTTCTGGCTGCTTTCAGACGCTCTGATCTCATCTGCGCCTGCCGGCGCGCGCGCTCGTTATTGCACGTAACGCACTCGCCGCTGATGGTGTATCGCTCGCTGTCATGGCCATGCTTACACGTCTTCCCTGTGTAGAACCGAGTGAGCCCCTGCTCAATGGCCTCTCGCTGGGTAATTCGCTTCATCGACTTGCCCTCTTTCTGCATTTGTCTTTGGTAATTTTGCAGCAAGCCAAAAAAAGATCAACCGTATTTGGATAATTATTACCAGATTGGTATTCAGGGAGAGGCAGGAGCCGCCTGGGGGTGGCGGCGCGGGTGAGTTTTGAGGATTAACGTTCGTGGAACCAGAGGACCAGGTCGGATTTTGCGGAGATCCACTTACGGGATTTGCAGGCTTTAAACAGTCTTTCTAACAGAGGTTTACGTGGAATTCTTCTACGACCAGTCAGGTGAACCTGAATGTAGTGGCTGGTCGTGCCGGCGTCACTTGCGAACTCTTCGCGCTCTGCCGGAGAGAGGTCGAGCCAGCAGCGTTTGAAGTCAAATTTTTGCACATCGCTCATATTTTTTTAGTCCCGGACTAACTTTAGACAGCCTGATTATTACCAATCTGGTGTAAAAATCAATGACTGTTACCTTTTTGGTAAGTTTACCTTTATGGTAATATTCCATTAAATTTAATCAGTTAGGTAACAATTTCAGGCTAAAAAAATAGAAATGAAAAGCATCTACGACATAAGACGCGACAACCTCAACGAGATAATTCGGAAGGATTTCGATAACACGCAACTCCGGTTTGCCGAGAGGTTCAAAAAATCAGCGAATCTCGTTAACAGGTGGAGCAAAGGGACAAAAAATATCGGCGCAAGCGTCGCGCGCGAGATCGAAGCTTTCACCAGGAAAGAGCGATTCTGGCTGGATGTCGACCATCTTTCTGACAACCCGATCCTGCCGAAGATTATCGACCCGCAGGAATGGAGCGTAGAAAAGCAGGCAGCTTTTACCCTGGGTGTATGGATGGGAGAGCATCCGAATCTGAACTCTGAGAAAAAGGTTTCGGAAGCGGCCGGCATCGGTCAGGCGACCGTAAATCGCATCCTGAACGTAGAAGGTTCAACCAGTATTGGCGTACTGGCGGCTATCGCGCGGGCGTTCGGCCGCGATGCATATGAGCTGATCCTGCCGCCTGGCAATGCTGGTCTGATTGACTATGACCACCACGAATACGCCAGGCTGCCGCAGGAAGAGAAAAACAAGATCACCGCCTTCATCAAGTTCATCGTCAGCCAGAACCAGTAAACCCCTAATCTACCTGTCACTCCTGCCGGGGGGATAACTTCCCGCGCCTCATGCATTTACCATTTTGGTAAACTTTTCCTCGTCACATCTATTGACTAATTCGAAAATTGATCAGATTATTACCTTAACGGTAACAACAGGGCGTTGAATTACCAGAAACCCACCACCGGGTGGCTTTCTCATACCCCTGATATTTACCAAATGGTAATAGTGAGGTGTGTATGCAATGGCAAATCATTAACGGCTGGTACTGCGTTACGGCATGCGGGCTGATGAGCTGGAAGTTTCGCACGCTGCCGGAAGCAATCAGCTGGGCGTTCGTCAGCAAACTGGCAGCAAAAACGGAAATGGGCATGGGGGTGAGCAAGTGACTGATTTAGCAATTATCGAAATAGCGCCGGACATGGCACCGGCAATTTACGTTGAGAACGGACTTGATTCCTTCCTGGAAAAGATCCGTGCTGGAGTAAACGAGGTTCCTGACCTGAGCACTGCAAAGGGACGGGCTCGTATTGCATCGCTGGCCGCACAGGTATCACGCAGCAAAACTGCTGTAGAGAAACCTGGCAGGGATTACCTGAAGCGCCTCAAGGAGCAGCCAAAAGTGGTTGAAGCTGAATTGCGCCGCTTCGTCACCGAATGCGATCAGCTGCGCGATGAAGTACGCCGCCCTCTTACCGAGTGGGAAGATGCTGAAAAGGCGCGCACCGAAGCACTGCAGCAGCGCCTTGTGGATTTGCGTGCGCTGGCTGACGTGATCGACAACGCCGGTAACTACCTGCCTTCTGCTGATATTCAGGCGCGCATTCTGGAAGCTAAATCCGTGGTGCTGGATGACAGTTGGCAGGAGCGCGCAGCAGAGGCGGGAGTGGCTAAAGATTCAACTATTCAGCAACTGGAAGCGTCGCTGGTAATAGCGCAAAAGCGCGAACATGAAGCCGCTGAGCTTGATCGCCTGCGCAAAGAGGCAGAAGAAAAAGCACGCCTTGAGCGTGAAGAGAATATCCGTCGTGAAGCTGCTGAACAGGCTAAGCGTGATACAGAGGCAAAGGCACAGGCTGAAATTGATGCTGCTGCACGCCGTGAATCTGAAGCCAGAGCTGCAACTGAACGCGCAGAGCGCGAAAAAATTGAAGCCCAGCAGAAAGCAGAGCGTGAAGCAAAAGCCGCTGCGGAAAAAGCTGAGCGTGAAAAGCAGGCCGCTATCGAAGCGGAGCGCCGCCGTCAGGAGGAAGCTGAATCTAAGCGCCTGGCTGAGCAGAAGCGCATTGCGGAAGAAGAAGCGCGCCGGGCCGCTGATAAAGAGCACCGCCGCAGCATCAATCGACAGGCTATCGCAGACCTGATTGAAAGCGGACTTACGCAGGAAATGGCAGAGAAGGCACTGATCGCCATCGCCAGCGGGAAGGTATCTGCAGTCTCTATCAAGTACTGAGGTGCGTATGAACACTCAGCAGATTAACAACCTGAAAAAAATCATGACCAGCATCGACAGCAACTACCAGCTGAGCCAGATGCACTATGAGCGCCAGGTGGAGCTGATCGACGCGATCAAATACCACCAGCTGCAGAAACCTTTCTACGAACTGGAGCGCAAAGGCGTGCGCACCGAGATTCTGGAAGAACTGATGATGAGCCCGGAATTCGAAGAAGCTCTCGCGGCGTACCAGGCCGCGCTGACCAGCATCATCGCGAAGTGGGATCTGGCTGACCAGCTGGATACGGCGAGGAACGCGGCATGACACCAGGAATTTACTTCGATATCAGCAACGAGGACTACCACGCCGGCGACGGCGTGAGTAAGTCACAGCTGGATATGGTGGCGCTGAGCCCGGCCCTTCTGCAGTGGCAGAAATCAGCACCTGTCGATACCGAAAAGCTGAAAGCTCTGGATATGGGAACTGCCCTGCACTGTCTGCTTCTGGAACCGGAAGAGTTCGATAAGCGCTTCATCGTGGCGCCGCAGTTCAACCTGAGAACCAACCAGGGGAAAGCAGATCAGGAAGCCTTCCTGAAAGACGTCGAGAACATGGGCATGACTGTAATGGACGCCGAACAGGGCCGGAAGCTGAAACTTATGCGTGATAGCGCAATGGCGCACCCGGCAGCGCGCTGGCTGCTTGAGGCGGAAGGATTCTGCGAAGCCTCCCACTACTGGACGGATCCGGATACTGGCGAGCTGTGCCGCATACGCCCGGACAAGCGCCTGAAGAATCACCCTGTCCTGCTGGACGTGAAGAAGGTTGCCGATATGGAGCGTTTCTCGCGCCACATTGAGGAATTCCGGTACCACGTACAGGACGCGATGTACCGCGAAGGCGCGCAGCAAACCACCGGCGATCCGCATGGATTCTTCTTCCTGGCAGTGAGCGAAACCATTGACTGCGGCCGCTACCCGGTACGGGTGTTCGAACTGGATGCGCAGGACGTGGACACAGGGCATGCGCTCTACCGCCGGGATCTGAATACCTATCACCAGTGCCGCGAAACAGGCGACTGGGGTGGATTTGAAGTTATTAAACGCCCTGAGTGGGCACGTAAACAGGATATGTACGTATGAGCAACGACATCGCAATCACTTCTCAGCCTGGTGCTACCGTCGGCACCGCCGCGGCAATCTTCAGCCCGGAAGGGATGGATCGCCTGGTGCGATTTGCCACCCTGATGGCTGACAGCAAAGCCACCGTTCCGGCGCACCTGGCTGGAAAGCCAGCTGACTGCCTGGCGGTGACTATGCAAGCGGCGCAGTGGGGAATGAACCCGTTCGCGGTGGCGCAGAAAACGCATGTGGTTAACGGCACGCTGGGCTATGAAGCGCAACTGGTTAATGCGGTTGTCTCTTCCTCAAACCTTCTGGCCACTCGCCTGAACTACAAATGGGATGGCGACTGGTCAAAAGTAAGCGGGAAAACCGACAAATCGCCGAGCCTGACAGTGACAGTGTGGGCAACCCTTAAAGGCGAATCTGAGCCTCGCACCCTGACCATCAGCATGGCGCAAGCCGGCGTGCGCAACTCCCCTCTCTGGGAGCAGGATCCGCGTCAGCAACTGGCTTACCTGTGCGTTAAGCGCTGGGCACGCCTGCACGCCCCTGATGTTCTCCTTGGCGTCTATACACCGGATGAGTTGCAGGAAGGGCAGCCGCGCGTTGAGCGTGACATTACGCCACCGGCTAGCACCGCTGCGGGGATGAATCAGCTGATCAATTCGCACCCCGATCAGCACCATGAAGAGAAGGCGAAAAAGACTGACGACCGCGCCCCAGAAGACATTCTCTCTGGCTTCTCTTCTGCGGCTATGGCGGCTCGTAACGTTGCAGAACGGGACAAGGCCTACAAATGCGCGGCCCACCGTCTGGCTGGTAACCAGGAGTTACTGGACGCTGCCACCGATGTATACGGCATCCGCAAAGACGAACTGAACGAAGTCCCTATGTAATAACCACCGCGGCGCCGGGCGCGCCGCACTGAAAAAAGAGAGATAACGATGAAAGGTGCATTTAACAGAAAGCAACTGCTGGAGGTGGTGCCTGTATCGATGAGCACTATCGACCGCATGGAGAAAAACGGGGAGTTTCCTAAGCGTTTCTGGATCACAGACAAGCGCTGTGCCTGGAACAGCGAAGAGATCGAGCGCTGGCTGGATGAACGTCAGCAGAACGGCACAACGGAGTTTGCTGGAAAAAAGCCTCCGCTTGAGCAACGAGTATTTCGCCCGGTTGGTAACGCGGCGTGACGACGCTGGCGAGGTACTGGGAAAGGTGGTCAGGATGGTTTCTGTACCTGGCCGCCGTATCCGCCTGGCTGTTCCTGCTGGCGGTAATTTTTCGAGAGGGTTGGATACGATGAATCGGATGGAAAAATACCACGCGGATTATGTCTCGCAGCGCAAAGCGCCCCCTCTTGTCGCCGTAACGCCGGCGGCAATGGAGATCGAGCAGCGCGCTATTGCTCGCGAGAACAAAGGCCAGTACCGCCTGGCCGCTCGCCTCTGGCTTGAGTGCATGGATGCGGCCACTGGCGAGGTTGAGCGGGCCCGTATCGCTATACGCCGCGATCAGTGCATTGGCCGCGGGAACCGGCTTCGCCAGGGATGCTATGCCGGGATCTGCGCAACCGCCGGGGTGATTTATGACTAACCCACACGACAGCATTCGCGTAGGCAGTATCACGCTGGTTTATTCGTCCGTACGCCGTGGCTGGCTGGCGCCCGGCGGCCAGGTTATCCAGAACCCGCTGAAGGCTCAGCGCCTGGCGGAGCAACTGAATAGCAAGAAGGTGGCAGCATGAATAGAGCCTCTCCCGTTGATTTAAGGAAATGCCTTGAGGCCGCACATGGCCTAGCGCATATCGGCATCCGTTTTGTTCCGATCCCGGTAGCGATAGAGGAAGAGTTCCAGTCACTGTCTGCCGAGCTTTCACGAAAGCTTGAGCAGATGGCGGTTGAAGCGGAAAAAAGCGAAGGCGGTGCAGCATGAAATGGGGGCATAACGAATTAGCGCACGATCTGGCTGAGCACCTACGCCGAAATACTGCTCGCATCTGCTGGGAAGATATGCAGCTTGGCCCTTCAGGTACATGCCGACCTGACGTTTATGCAATGGCCCATAGCTATAGCAAATTCTGCCCCATCGTTTATGAGGTGAAAGTAAGTATGAGCGACTTTCGCGCAGACGTGACCGCCGGGAAATACACAAAATATTTTAAATATGCTGGCGGTGTTGTGTTCGCTGTTCCTGAAGGTCTGCTTAAAAAATCCGATATCCCTGATGGCTGTGGCCTGATGGTGCGAAAAGAATCAGGCTGGCACACTCTGAAAGGCCCGACAATGCGCCAGATCGACAACTTGCCGCGTGACGCCTGGATTAAATTGCTGATGGACGGCATGACTAGGGAAGTTGAGCGCACGCAGATTAAAAGCCGCTCATACGGTTCCTGGTTTGTTGAAAGAAACCTGTCGAAAAAACATGGTGAAGATGTTTCCCGCCTGGTCGCGCAAGCATGTATGGCTAAAGACAGGCTGGAAAGCGAAATCAAATTTGCAGAGGAGCGCGCCAAAACTGTTCGCCAGGAAAGTATCGATGAACAGAAGCGCCGCGAAGATAATCGCCGCCGGGAAGAGGAACGACTCACCGATGCGCAGCGGGATTTAGCCGTGCTGCTGGGCGTTGATCCTGATTCTCCACGGTATCTGCTGGCTAGAGCCCTTGAGAGCGCCGTTACACGACTGACTGAAAACGAAGAAATCAGCCGTATGCGCCGTATTTTTGGCAGCATGCAGCGCGAACTTAATCGCGGACTTGAGCCGCTTCCAGGTGAGCGCACAGAAGGAGATGCAGCATGAGCAGAAAATACACCCTGATCTATGCGGATCCGCCATGGGCATACCGCGACAAGGCAGCTGACGGTGACCGCGGCGCCGGTTTCAAGTATCCAGTGATGAATGTTCTGGATATCTGCCGGCTGCCAGTATGGGAGCTCGCCGCCGAAGATTGTCTTCTGGCTATGTGGTGGGTACCGACTCAGCCGGTAGAGGCGCTGAAAGTCATGGAGGCCTGGGGGTTCCGCCTGATGACCATGAAGGGATTCACCTGGCACAAGACGAACAAGCACAAAGGGAACAGTGCGATCGGCATGGGCCATATGACCCGGGCGAACAGCGAAGACTGCCTGTTTGCCGTGCGCGGGAAACTACCGGCCCGCATGGACGCCTCAATCTGCCAGCATGTCACGGCGCCACGCCTGGAGAACTCGCGCAAACCGGACGTTATCCGCGAGAAACTGGTGCAGCTGCTTGGCGATATCCCGCGCATTGAGCTCTTCGCCCGCCAGTCGTCCCACGGTTTCGACGTGTGGGGTAACCAATGCACGGCGCCGGCGGTTGAGTTGCTACCAGGCTGCGCTGTGCAGGTAGTGAAGACGGAGGCCGCATGAACATTGCCGAAGAGGCCTCGCTGATACGACAACTCGAAGAGGCGCGCGCCATTATCAACCAGAGGAATGGTGAGATCCTTCACCTGCAGCGAGAAGCGGCGCGCTACCGTGAGCAGCGGGATTCTGCAAACGCGATGGTTAAGTTCCTGCGCGGTCTCTTTGAGAATTCTTCGAAGGCGACACAATGAGCCGCCTCAGGGCGGACTATTGTTCATTCATCCACTTTTCAAATGCAGACGGGGAGAACGGCACCAGGTCGTAATGCTCCCCGTTTATCCATGCATCAACCATATTTGCCCACTGCTGCAGCATGTAGGCCCGCTGCCGGGAATACTCGGCCTTGTTGTAAACCGCCCTCACCCCCTTCTGTTCATGCGCCAGCGCCTTCTCTATCCAGTCTGATGGAAATCCCGCTTCATGCAAAAGCGTGCTCGCTGTGCGCCGCAGGTCGTGCACTGTTAGAGGTTGCAGGCTATCCCCGGCATCCGCTGCCGCAGCAACCGCGCGATCGATGACTGAGTTCAGAGCGGCATTGGATAGCGGCTTACTGGTGCTGTAGCGACCTGGCAACAGATATTCACTCCCGCCGGCGCACATCTGCAGGCCTATCATCAGATCCTGCGCCTGAGGCGGCAGGTAGATGACGTGCGACCGGCTCCCCTTCATCCTGTCAGATGGGATCGTCCAGGTGCCTTTGCTGAAATCCACTTCTTTCCACGTCGCCATGATGAACTCGGTTTTACGCACCATAGTGATCAGGATGAGCTTTACCGCCAGTTTTAAAGTTGGCAACGTGCTGACGGTATCCAGCGCCCTGAACAGAACGCCTATTTCTTCCGGCTGCAGACATCGGTCTCGCGGTTTAAACATGGCGATCGCTGAAGGTTTGATATCTGCGGCCGGGTTGAATAACCCGTGCCCGCGGTCATTGGCATACCGGTACACGCTGCTGATTATTTCGCGCGCCTGCACCGCCGTCGCGCGTCCGCCGCGCTCGACTATGCGATCGCAAAGATCACGCACCATAGGCGTCGTTATCTCTGACATCATTTTGTTTCCGAGAACAGGCAAAATATCCCGGTCGATTACTGATTGCTTCATAGCCCGCGTGCTATCAGCCAGGACCACATGTTTCATGTAGGCGTCGGTATGTACCGTAAATGTTTCGGCGCCGCGGATCCGTTTGATACCGTCACGCTTCGCCGCAGCCGGCGACTGGCCTGCGTTAAGCAGCTTTTTAGCCGCTATCAATTCATCCCTGGCTTCAGCCAGCGTGATACCGTCACGACCATACTGACCGATAACCAGCGTCTCCCGGCGGCCGTTGATGCGGTAATCGTAACGAAACGAGATGGTGCCTGAGATCAGCACGGCTACATACAGTCCGTCGCGATCGGAGACCTTGTACATTTTGCCCTGCGGTTTCAGGTTTTTTAGTTTGGTATCGGTAAGCACATTTCACCCGTGATGCATCATTTTTTCTGACGGTACGAGAGTATACCGTAATGGTAATACCGTCAGGTATACCGTCAAAAAATGTGAGATAGAGTGAATAGTGTTGAAGTGATATAAAGAAAAACCCCCTGTAAAAACAGAGGGTTGAATTTCATTTTGAGTAGATATGATTAGCTATAATGTAGCCGTTAATCATTCCCACTCAATCGTTGCTGGCGGCTTGCCGCTGATGTCATACACCACGCGGGAGATACCGTTCACTTCATTGATGATACGGTTGGAGACGCGGCCGAGGAAATCATACGGCAGGTGCGCCCAGTGCGCGGTCATGAAGTCGATGGTTTCCACCGCACGCAGGGAAACCACCCAGTCGTATTTACGGCCATCGCCCATCACGCCGACGGAACGAACCGGCAGGAACACAGTGAACGCCTGGCTGACTTTGTTATACAGGTCAGCTTTGTGCAGCTCTTCGATGAAGATAGCGTCCGCACGACGCAGCAGGTCGCAGTACTCTTTCTTCACTTCGCCCAGCACGCGCACGCCAAGGCCGGGGCCCGGGAACGGGTGACGGTAGAGCATGTCGTACGGCAGGCCCAGTTCCAGGCCGATCTTACGCACTTCGTCTTTGAACAGCTCACGCAGCGGCTCAACCAGGCCCATCTTCATCTCTTTCGGCAGGCCGCCCACGTTGTGGTGAGATTTGATGACGTGCGCTTTACCGGTGGCGGAAGCGGCAGATTCGATAACGTCAGGGTAGATGGTACCCTGCGCCAGCCATTTGACGTCGTCCAGCTTCAGCGCTTCTTCGTCGAACACTTCCACGAAAACGCGACCGATAATTTTACGCTTCGCTTCCGGATCGCTTTCACCCGCCAGCGCGTCGAGGAAACGCTGCTCGCCTTCAACGTGAACAATGTTCAGGCCAAAGTGGTCGCCGAACATCTCCATCACCTGCTGCGCTTCGTTCAGGCGCAGCAGACCGTTGTCCACGAATACGCAGGTCAGGTTTTTGCCGATAGCGCGGTGCAGCAGCATCGCGGTCACCGAAGAGTCCACACCGCCGGAGAGGCCGAGGATCACTTTGTCGTCGCCAACCTGCTGACGGATACGCTCAACGGCGTCGTCAATGATTTTCGCCGGGGTCCACAGCGCTTCGCACTGGCAGATGTCGCGCACGAAGCGCTCCAGCATACGCATTCCCTGACGGGTGTGGGTCACTTCCGGGTGGAACTGCACGCCGTAGAAGCGTTTTTCTTCGTTGGCCATAATGGCGAACGGGCAGTTGTCGGTGCTGGCGACGGTTACGAAGTCCGCTGGGATGGCGGTCACTTTGTCGCCGTGGCTCATCCACACGTCCAGCAGCGGTTTGCCGTCTGCGGTCAGGGAATCTTCGATACCGCGCACCAGCGCGCTGTCGTTAACCACTTCAACCTGCGCGTAACCAAACTCACGCTCGTTAGAACCTTCTACATGGCCGCCCAGCTGCATCGCCATGGTCTGCATGCCGTAGCAGACGCCAAATACCGGCACGCCGGCTTCGAACACATACTGCGGCGCGCGCGGGCTGTTCTCTTCGGTGGTGCTTTCCGGGCCGCCGGAAAGAATGATGCCGCTTGGATTAAATTCGCGGATCTGTGCTTCCGTGACATCCCATGCCCACAGCTCACAGTAGACGCCCAGCTCACGCACGCGACGCGCCACCAGCTGAGTATACTGAGACCCGAAGTCGAGGATGAGGATGCGATGTTTATGAATGTTTTCCGTCATTGACGCTAATTCCGAGGCAAGTGAAACAGAGTAAATAAATCGCCCCCCCCCACGG
>NZ_GL882823.1:87472-87845 GCF_000195655.1 Klebsiella sp. MS 92-3 | reverse complement strand
GGGGGGGGGGGGGGGGAAGAAATCAGGAGCCCAGACGGTAGTTCGGGGACTCTTTGGTGATGGTCACGTCGTGAACGTGGCTTTCCTGAATGCCCGCACCGCTGATGCGTACGAATTCAGCTTTGGTACGCAGCAGGTCAATGGTACCACAGCCGGTCAGACCCATACAGGAACGCAGACCGCCCATCTGCTGGTGAATGATCTCTTTCAGGCGGCCTTTATAGGCCACGCGGCCTTCGATACCTTCCGGCACCAGTTTGTCAGCGGCGTTATCGCTCTGGAAATAGCGATCAGAGGAGCCTTTGGACATCGCGCCAAGGGAGCCCATCCCGCGGTAGGATTTGTAAGAGCGACCCTGATAGAGTTCGATTTC
>NZ_GL882823.1:79875-87326 GCF_000195655.1 Klebsiella sp. MS 92-3 | reverse complement strand
CCCCCCCCCCCCCCCCCCCCCCGGGGGGCGATCGCTTTGGCGATATCGCCGGAGAAACGGATACCGCCGTCAGCGATAACCGGAATACCGGTCCCTTCCAGCGCTTCCACCGCGTCGGAAACAGCAGTGATCTGCGGCACACCCACGCCGGTGACGATACGGGTAGTACAGATGGAGCCCGGGCCGATGCCCACTTTCACCGCGCTGCAGCCGGCTTCCGCCAGCGCGCGTGCGCCTGCGCCAGTGGCAACGTTGCCGCCGATGATCTGCAGGTCAGGATATTTCGCGCGCGTTTCACGGATACGCTGCAGAACGCCTTCTGAGTGACCGTGCGAGGAGTCGATCAGCAGAACGTCAACGCCTGCCGCTACCAACGCGTCTACGCGCTCTTCGTTTCCGGCACCAGCGCCGACCGCCGCGCCTACGCGCAGACGGCCCTGCTCATCTTTACAGGCGTTCGGTTTACGTTCTGCTTTCTGGAAGTCTTTGACGGTGATCATGCCGCGCAGGTGGAAGCTCTCATCCACGACCAGCGCTTTCTCAACGCGTTTTTCGTGCATCTTAGCGAATACCACTTCACGGCTTTCGCCTTCACGAACGGTGACCAGACGCTCTTTCGGCGTCATGTAGACGCTGACCGGCTGGTTCAGATCGGTGACGAAACGCACGTCGCGGCCGGTGATGATGCCAACCAGCTCGTTTTCTTCGGTAACCACCGGGTAGCCGGCGAAACCGTTGCGCTCGGTCAGCTCTTTCACTTCACGCAGAGTGGTCGTCGGCAGAACAGTCTGCGGGTCGGTGACCACGCCGGACTCATGTTTCTTCACGCGACGAACTTCTTCCGCCTGGCGCTCGATGGACATGTTTTTGTGAATAAAGCCGATGCCGCCTTCCTGTGCCAGGGCAATAGCCAGACGCGCTTCCGTTACGGTATCCATGGCTGCGGAGAGCATAGGAATATTCAGACGAATGGTTTTCGTCAGCTGAGTGCTGAGATCGGCAGTATTCGGCAGAACGGTAGAATGAGCGGGAACGAGGAGGACGTCGTCAAACGTCAGGGCTTCTTTAGCGATACGTAGCATGGGCAATATCTCGACCAGGGTGGATAAATATTGCCGTGGCATTATACAGAGCGTAACCGATTGCATCTACCCTTTTTTGCAAATAATACTTGCCATCCCCTCTGAGCGCGTTACTATCGACTGAATAACCTGCTGATTTAAAGTTTGATCTTGCTCACATGTTACCCTCTCAATCCCCCGCAATTTTTACCGTAAGCCGCCTCAATCAGACGGTGCGTCTGCTGCTTGAGCGCGAAATGGGCCAGGTTTGGATCAGCGGCGAGATCTCTAACTTCAGCCAGCCCTCCTCCGGCCACTGGTACTTCACCTTAAAAGACGATAACGCCCAGGTGCGCTGCGCGATGTTCCGCAACAGCAACCGCCGGGTCACGTTCCGCCCGCAGCACGGGCAGCAGGTGCTGGTTCGCGCCAACATCACGCTGTATGAGCCGCGCGGCGACTACCAGATTATCGTCGAAAGCATGCAGCCCGCCGGCGAAGGGTTGCTGCAGCAGAAGTATGAGCAGCTGAAAGCGCAGTTAACGGCGGAAGGACTGTTCGAGCAAAAACATAAGCAGGCGCTCCCCTCTCCCGCCCACTGCGTCGGCGTCATCACCTCGAAAACCGGTGCCGCGCTGCACGATATTCTCCATGTCCTCAGGCGCCGCGATCCCGGGCTGCCGGTGATCATCTACCCAACCGCGGTCCAGGGTGACGACGCCCCCGGGCAGATTGTGCGCGCCATCGCGCTGGCCAACGCGCGCCAGGAGTGTGACGTACTGATTGTCGGACGCGGCGGCGGTTCGCTGGAGGATCTGTGGAGTTTTAACGATGAGCGGGTGGCGCGGGCTATTTTCGCCAGCCAAATCCCTATCGTCAGCGCCGTCGGCCATGAAACCGACGTCACGATCGCTGATTTTGTTGCCGACCTGCGGGCACCGACTCCCTCAGCCGCCGCGGAAATCGTCAGCCGCAACCAGCAGGAGCTGCTGCGCCAGCTGCAGTCCGGACAGCAGCGGCTGGAAATGGCGATGGACTATTTCCTCGCCAGTCGCCAGCGCCGATTTACCCAGCTGTTCCATCGCCTGCAGCAACAGCATCCACAGCTGCGCTTGGCCCGCCAGCAGACCGCCCTGGAACGCCTGCGCCAGCGGATGCGTATCGCCGTGGAGTCACAGCTTAAGCGCGCAGAACAGCGGCAAAAGCGCACCGTTCAGCGTCTGAATCACTACAACCCGCAGCCGCGGATCCACCGCGCGCAGTCGCGGATCCAGCAGCTGGAATACCGGCTGGCGGAAATTATGCGTGGCCGCCTCAGCGAGCGACGTGAACGGTTTGGCAACGCGGTGACCCATCTGGAGGCGGTGAGCCCCTTAGCCACCCTGGCGCGGGGCTACAGCGTCACCTCGGTGAGCGACGGTACGGTGCTGAAGCAGACAAAACAGGTCAAAACCGGCGATCTGCTCACCACCCGCCTGAAAGACGGCTGGGTCGAAAGCGAAGTGAAGCAGATCGCGCCGGTGAAAAAAACGCGGGCCAGAAAGCCTTCGCCCACTAAACCAGCGGAATAAATTCCACCCGTTTTTTCGAGATAAGGCCATGCCCATGCTGGCAAAAGTAATCCACTGCGCCGCACGCCTTCAGCACCTCCAGCGGCTGGTGGCATTCCGGGCAGCGGGCCTCAAGGGTAAATACCCTTTCGCACTGGGCGCAATGCGCGCTACTGCCTTTGACATCTAACGGCGCGTGGCACAGAGGGCAATCAAGTTCCATAACCATTCCTTTCAACGTTTATCTGCACCTATTTTATCATGTTCCGGGTTTAATGCGGGCCGCGTAATTGCTGCTGCAACCTGAGCAGCCATTCCACTTCCTCAAGCCTACGCTGCGTTAGCCCGGCCACGCTGTCCGGCGCCCGGATAAACAGATTATCCGCGCCGAGGATCTGCTCATCAAGACAGTGCGTATAGATCGCCCCGGGCCGGGTCCAGCGCTGCACCCGCTCGCCGTCCTGTAGCGTCACCACTTCGCCCTCAGGGGCGCGATCGAGGGTAATTATTCGCCCGTCCCGCAGTCCTATCCGCATTCCCTTTTGCCCGCCCGCGGGACCCGCGTATTTGTTGAGCCAGATATTGAGCGGGATAGTGCCCAGGGTTCCCTGCAGATGCGCCTCCCCCTCGGCAGTGCTCGTATCCCCAGGAGCAATGTCATGGCCGAGGCGGTCTTTCGCCACCCGAAGGGAAAGGCTCAGCGCCGTATCGCTTCCGCTGGCGTGCAGGGTTTCGCGGAGCATCGCCAGGACATGGGTACCGATATCGAGGATCACCCCATCAGGGTGACGCAGCTGCCGGGTATCCAGCTCCCCGGTGGCAAAATTGAGTGCGACCGGCTCACCAGCGCTGTTAAAGCCGCTTGGCTCCTGTAAATAGCCTTCGAGCCAGACGATATCCTGCGCTGACAGATGCGGCGGAGGCAGGCGGCTGGCCTCCCCTTCCGCTCGCCACCGCGGGCCAGGAGCGTTCAGCGCAACGCCTCGCGCCATCCAGTGGTCAAGAGCCAGCACCCGCGCGGCCTGCTCAGGCGGCGCCAGCAGCGCCCGCAGCCGGGCGGCCTGCTCAAGGTTGGCCACGATCGGCTTTTCCACCACGATGCGGGAAATGCCGCTGGCTAACGCCCTCTCCAGTACGGGCAGATGCTGAAGTGATGAGGTGGTAATGAAGAGCGTATCCAGGGGTTCGGCCAGCAGCGCCGACAGCGAACTACAGCGCTGGATCCCCGGCAGCGCTCTGCTGCAGTCCAGGTCATAGCCCTGGCAGCGGTCGATGACGTCCCCCAGGCGACGCAGCGCCGGTAAATAGGCGGTTTCCACCACCGCGCCGAGGCCGATAAAACCAATCTGCATAGTAAGTCCACCTTTGAGCCGCTCTGTTCCCGGCGAAGTATCGCGGGATTATGGCGGAAGGTTTTGACATTTACCGGCATGGCGGCCACAAAAACCCACCAATATGAATTTCAACTTTGAATTGATGTATAAAATTGTACCTACTACGAGATACCTGGCATTTTTTGCGTGAGAATAATGGAGTCATGCACAACAACGGTCATTCCATGAGTCGCGGTAGTAAATATTTCCGTCCATGTATTTCCAGGTGATCGCCTCGTAACGCATCTCGAGCGTTTCCAGGTGGGTACTGCTCATACCAGTAGGTGATAAATACGGCGCAACCGTAGTGACTTTGACGTTCTCCAGGATGATATTGAAATACTCGGCCTCAATGCCCGCCTCCAGAATGCGATACATCTTTATAATCGCCTTCTTCATCGGGCGCCCCTCACACACGGCACGATACAAAAGCGGTGTTGTCTGATCGAATTCCTTCACTATCGACACAGGACGATGTATTCGCGTACCTGTCAGTTTTCCCCAGCTTGGATCAACTGGAATAGTAATACCATGAGAGAATGATTTTAACTCAATAGATCCAAGACGCGTTGGCATCATGCAGCTTCCAATGATCGGCGAACCGTTTTCATCTTCAAGCCATAAATGTGCGGGAGTAGACATACAATTTCCTTATCATAAATAACGTTAGAATTACCATTTCACATAGCGCCCAAAGATAATAATCATAAGTACAGCGAATATACCAACAGGCCAAACCGGCCCCTCAGGAAAAATTTGAAAAAAAACCACTGCAAATATGACAATGCAAAGTGGCGGGGCATACAGCGAAATTAATTGCTGGAACAACCACAAAAGCGCTCTTTTAATAAATGACATCATCACTACCTAATCATTCTTTCGATGATATTAGCGAGCTCTGCCTCTGAAGCCCATTGGGCTTTAAAAGCGTCGGCATGTTCAAATAATGGCGCCACCAGGAAATACATCATTTCAAGTTCTTGTTCGTATAGTATAGAAAAGAATGCAGGATAACAGATTCGGAGACGCTCAGCGCTATCTGCAGCCCTCTGCACAACGCCATACATGCCAGCCACTGTAACGGCGACCCCCGCAGAACGCCCAGCAATCGCTCCCATATCAAGGCTTAGTTTCATGCCTACCGAAACACAGGTAGCCGTAGCTAAAACAAATCCAGATTTGGTTAGAGAGTCTGCAGCGATATGAATGTTAACAGCCATCAGAATTCTTTTAATATGCTCTAACTGCTCTGTTGTTTTGTGCTTAAATATCTCTTCAAAATATATTTTCAGCATTTCATATACAATATTCTTACGCTGTAAAAGATGGTAGATACCTTTAGCAAATCTAACATCCTCATTCTTCTGCTTTTTACATACATCCTGATACTCATCAGTAAAACAGGATGTATAATATAGGATTCGAGTAACGCCAGCACCTATTGTTTTAACCTGACCGGAAACCCGTTGTTCTATGCCTGAAACAGCGCGATCAAGTTTCATTGCGAGAATTTTATTGGCCTGTAAATAGCTGATGACAACATTGCTGTAATACATAATCGCTCCTTGCCGATTAATTTCCCCATCCTGGGAAGAACCGCAATTTACCACAATACTCAGCCATAAAGTAGACTCTCCAGTTTCTCCCATATTACAGAAGAGCGACACCGTGGATTTTCTCCGATATATCCAGATGCGTTTTCTCTCGTATCATTGCGATAACTTTCTGCGTATATATTATCATAGCGTACTCAAACAATTGCTTGAGCAAGCGAAGCTGGCAAATGAGAAATCTCATAGGATACGTGCAGATATACATGCCAATCATGCGCGTTGTTGCGTCGCTACAATCGGCCTTAATAAAAAAGCCCGGCAGAGCGGGCTTTGAAGGATTCATGTTGGTGGGTAAATCTTGCTGATAGCTTATTTGCTTTTCTTGATGTGCTTGATCAAGCGCTTACGTTTACGCATCTGGTTCGGCGTCAGGGTGTTACGCTTGTTAGCGAACGGGTTTTCCCCTTCCTTGAACTGGATACGGATCGGCGTGCCCATCACGTCCAGGGATTTACGGAAGTAGTTCATCAGATAGCGCTTGTAGGAATCCGGCAGATCCTTGACCTGGTTACCGTGGATCACCACGATAGGCGGGTTGTAGCCCCCGGCGTGGGCGTATTTCAGCTTCACGCGACGGCCACGCACCAGCGGTGGCTGATGATCTTCCGCCGCCATGTTCATGATCCGGGTCAGCATCGCGGTGCTTACGCGGCGCGTAGCGCTGTCGTAGGCTTCGCGTACCGATTCAAACAGGTTGCCGACGCCGCTGCCGTGCAGGGCGGAGATGAAGTGCACCCGGGCAAAGTCGATAAAGCCCAGACGATAGTCGAGGGTCTCCTTCACCTGCTCCTTCACTTCCTGACTCAGGCCATCCCACTTGTTAACGACGATCACCAGCGAACGGCCGCTGTTAAGAATAAAGCCCAGCAGCGAGAGGTCCTGGTCGGAGATCCCTTCGCGAGCATCGATCACCAGCAGCACGACGTTGGCGTCTTCAATCGCCTGCAGCGTTTTGATCACCGAGAACTTTTCCACTACGTCGGTAATTTTCCCGCGCTTGCGCACCCCGGCGGTATCGATGAGCACGTATTCGCGCTCGTCACGCTGCATCGGGATATAAATGCTGTCACGGGTGGTGCCCGGCATATCGTAAACCACCACGCGATCTTCACCGAGGATGCGATTGGTGAGGGTTGATTTACCGACATTAGGACGTCCGACAATCGCCAGCTTGATCGGCAGATCCTGCGGATTGAAGTCGTCTTCCGGCTCTTCTTCCGCTTCGCCATTCTGCTCGGCTTCGAATTTCGCCCAGTATTCGGCGTCTTCATCCACTTCTTCCTGCGGATTAACCTCATCGACCCATGGCAGCAGGGCCTGCTCCAGCAGGCTGGTCACGCCGCGGCCGTGCGAAGCGGCAATCGGATAGATATCGCCCAGACCGAGCGACCAGAAGTCCGCCATTGCCTGGTCGACGTCGATGCCGTCGGTTTTGTTAGCCACCAGGAAGGTGGGCTTTTCACGAGAGCGCAGGTGTTTAGCGATCGCGATGTCCGCCGGCATCAGGCCCGCGCGCGCATCGACCATAAACAGCACCACATCGGCCTCTTCGATTGCCAGCAGCGACTGCTCCGCCATCCGGGTTTCCACGCCCTCTTCCGTACCATCAATACCACCGGTATCGATACAGATGAATTCGCGGCCTTCGACTTCGGCCCGACCGTACTTACGGTCACGAGTCAGCCCCGGGAAATCCGCAACCAGCGCATCACGAGTGCGCGTCAGGCGGTTAAAGAGCGTGGATTTTCCAACGTTAGGGCGCCCGACAAGCGCGACCACAGGTATCATGTTAAATGCCTCATACAATCACTAAGCAACATCGTCTTAACGACGTTTTTAAAAAAGTCAAAACAC
>NZ_GL882823.1:72623-79724 GCF_000195655.1 Klebsiella sp. MS 92-3 | reverse complement strand
CCGTTTCTTAATCACTCACGACAGCGGTAATTAACGCGTAATCGCGTACAGCGTACCGTCTTTCGCCTGGATCAGCAGTCGACCATCGGCAACCACCGGGTCGGTCAGGAAGCCGGAGCTGTCCACTTTCTGCTGCGCCACAAAATGGCCATCTTCCGGATTAACCCAGTGCATGTAGCCTTCGCTATCGCCGACGACCAGATTGCCATTATACAACACCGGCGCGGTCAGCAAACGGTGCAGCAGATCGCTTTGCGTCCACAGGGTTACACCGCCGTCGGTGGTCAGTGCCAGCAGGCGATCGTTCTGGTCTACCAGGTAGATACGGTTACCATCGACGATGAAATCATTCACCGAACCCAGCTCGCGTTTCCACATAATCTGGCCGCTACGCAGGTCCAGCGCGGTCAGGTTACCGTTATAAGCCAGCGCATAAACCACACCGTTAACGATGATCGGCGTCGTGTCGACGTCGTTCAGGCGGTCAATTTCCGTCGGGCCGGTGGCCGTAGAAATACGCTGCTGCCAAATCATCTGCCCCTGCTGCATCAATACTGCACTGACGCGGCCGTTGTCGCCGCCGACGATCGCCGCGCCGTAGGCGGTCGCAGGCGCAGACTCGCCGCGCAGGGAGAGCGCCGGCATATCGAGGTTAACGGTCCACTTCACGGCCCCATCGGTCTCGTTTAGCGCCTGCAGCTGGCCGTTACTGGTATGCACCAGCACCATGCCATCGCTCACCACCGGACGCGACAGCGCCTCGCCGGCGACACGGGTTTGCCAGGCCACGGTACCATCGCTGGTATTCAGCGCATACAGCTGCGCTTTCTCGCTGCCGATATAAACATGGCCGCCAGAGACGGTCACCCCGCCAGAAAGCAGCGCTGGCGTGCGCGAGAACCAGCCATCTTTCTCCGCCAGATTCACCGACCACACCTCTTTGCCGTCGTCGGCGTTCAGCGCTTTGACGGTGCCTTTACGGTCAGCAGCATACACTACGCCGTCGGCAAAGGCCGGATGAAGGTTAGAGTAAAATTCGCCGATACCATCGCCAACCGAGGTGCTCCAGGACGTGGACGGCGTAAACTGGTTTTCTACCGTCGGCAGCGGTGACATTTTCACCACATCTTCTTCGCTATTAAACAGCGAACACCCGCTCAGCAAGGTAACGGAAAGCAGCCCTGGCAACAGTAATTTACGCAATTGCATCGAGTCCCTCTCAGATGGACAAATTATTCATTTTCATACGCATCATTTCGCTGAGCGCAGGAGAAGCATCGCTTTTCACGCCAGCTTCCCACGCCGCACGGGCCCCTTGCTTATCGCCTTTGCTCAACAGAATTTCGCCGCGCAAATCGGCCACAATGGCGGTCCAGCCCTCACCTTTGATGCTGTCGAGGGTTTTCAGCGCCGCATCAGCCTGTTTCATTTGCAGCTGAACGCGGGCCAGACGCATACTGATAACCGATTTCAGATTATCATCAGATGCGGCCGCCAGCCCCTGCTGCAGCTGCTTTTCAGCGTTCGGCAGATCGTTCTGTTCAACAAAATGCTGTGCCAGCTCGAGAGAGGCGAAGGCGCCGTAGGTATTTTTATTGTCAGCCGCGAATTTCTCTGCCCCTGACAGCACTTCTGGCGTATTCGATTTCAGCGCGGAAGTCGCCTTCTCGTAAGCCAGCGACGCGTCTCTGGCGGTATCCTGCTGATGGGAGGTCCAGTAGCGCCAGCCAACCAGCGCGCCAATCCCTAAAATCACCCCGACCGCCAGCGCTTTGCCGTTTTCGGCAAAGAAACGCTTCAGCGCATCGACCTGATCGTTCTCGTTGTTAAAAGTTTCCACGCAGTCCTTCTCCTGACTAATAATTCCCGGGAGATTAACCCAGAAGTGTGCGCAAATGCGCGGCAACGCTCTCCTGCGTTACGGTAGTTTGCTCACCTGAGCGTAAATCCTTCACTACCACGTTTCCGTCAGCAATCTCTGATTCACCGACCACCAGCGCGACGCGCGCCCCCCACTTGTCAGCGCGGGCGAACTGCTTCTTAAAGTTGCCGCCGCCGTGGTTGGTCATCAGCTTCACGCCGGGCAGCGCATCGCGAACCTGCTCAGCCAGACGCATTGCAGCAGACTGAGTATCGGTCCCGGAGGCTACCAGGTATATATCGACAACAGGATCGGCTTTAAATTCCGGATTCACTGCCTGGACCAGTAAAACAAGACGTTCCAGACCCATGGCAAAACCCACGCCCGGGGTAGCGCGACCGCCCAGCTGCTCAACCAGGCCGTCGTAACGACCGCCGGCGCAGACGGTGCCCTGGGAACCAAGGCTGGTGGTCACCCACTCGAACACGGTGCGGTTATAGTAATCAAGGCCGCGCACCAGGCGCTGGTTGACGGTGTAGCGGATCCCGGCATCGTCAAGCAGCGCGCACAGGCCGGCAAAGTGGGCTTTCGACTCTTCGTCAAGATAATCGCCGAGCGCCGGCGCGTCGTTGAGCAGCGCCTGAACGTCCGGGTTTTTGGAGTCCAGCACCCGCAGCGGGTTGGTATACATCCGGCGTTTACTGTCTTCATCCAGTTTATCGGTAAACTGCTCCAGGTATGCCACCAGCGCGTCGCGGTAGTTGGCGCGCGCTTCCAGCGAACCGATGGAGTTCAGCTCCAGGCTGACGTGCTCGGAGATGCCCAGCTCACGCCACCAGCGCGCGGTCAGCATAATCAGCTCCGCGTCGATGTCCGGGCCCTGCAGGCCAAACACTTCGGCGCCGATCTGATGGAACTGGCGGTAGCGACCTTTCTGCGGGCGCTCGTGACGGAACATTGGCCCGACGTACCACAGACGCTGTTCTTGATTGTACAGCAGACCATGTTCGATGCCGGCACGTACGCAGCCCGCCGTCCCTTCCGGACGCAGCGTCAGGCTGTCGCCATTGCGGTCTTCGAAGGTATACATCTCTTTTTCAACCACGTCGGTCACTTCGCCGATCGCGCGTTTGAATAACGGGGTCTGCTCTACAATCGGCAAACGGATTTCGCTGTAACCGTAGCTACCGAGCACCTGCTTCAGTGAGCCTTCAATGCGCTGCCAGAGAGCGGTTTCGCCCGGCAGATAATCGTTCATGCCACGGATGGCTTGAATGTTCTTTGCCACGTTTATTCTCTTTATATATACAAAAATGAACCCCGGCGCCTCGCGCCCGCAGGTTCAATCATACACGGGAAGCGTATCGCTTCCCAACACGTTATTTTGCTTCAACCTGTTGAACGTCAATCCGACGGGCTTCATCGAGCATCGAGGCTTTGGCGCGGATCCGCGCTTCCAGCTGGTCGATCATGTCGTTGTTGTCCAGGCGATCTTTACGCACGCCGTCTTCATACAGGCCGCTTTTCTTGTTGCCGCCGGTGACGCCAAGGGTGGAGACCAGCGCTTCGCCCGGGCCGTTCACCACGCAACCGATGATCGAAACATCCATCGGGGTGATGATATCTTCCAGACGCTGCTCCAGAGCATTCACCGTACCGATAACGTCAAACTCCTGGCGTGAACAGGTCGGGCAGGCGATAAAGTTAATGCCGCGGGAACGAATACGCAGAGATTTGAGGATATCGAAGCCGACCTTGATCTCTTCCACCGGATCCGCCGCCAGCGAGACGCGCAGCGTATCGCCGATCCCCTCGGACAGCAGGAGTCCCAGACCGATCGCCGATTTTACCGCGCCGCTGCGCGCGCCGCCCGCTTCGGTGATCCCGAGATGCAGCGGCTGATCGATCTGTTTCGCCAGCAGACGATAGGATTCCACCGCCAGGAAGACATCGGAGGCTTTAACGCTGACTTTAAACTGATCGAAGTTCAGACGATCGAGATGATCGACATGACGCATGGCGGATTCGAGCAGCGCCTGCGGCGTCGGCTCGCCATATTTTTCCTGCAGATCTTTTTCCAGCGAGCCGGCGTTGACGCCGATGCGGATCGGGATGTTTTTATCGCGAGCGCAATCTACAACCATGCGGATGCGCTCTTCGTTGCCGATGTTGCCCGGGTTGATACGCAGGCAGTCGACGCCATATTCCGCCACTTTCAGCGCAATACGGTAGTCAAAGTGGATATCGGCGACCAGCGGGACGTTAACCTGCTGTTTGATAAGTTTGAACGCCTCAGCAGCGTCCATCGTCGGAACAGAGACACGGACAATGTCCGCGCCTACGCGCTCTAACGCTTTGATTTGATTTACGGTCGCCGCCACATCGGTGGTGCGCGTATTGGTCATTGACTGAACGGCGATGGGAGCCCCATCGCCAATTGGCACATTACCAACGTAAATACGTTTAGATTTTCTACGTTGAATCGGAGCCTGGTTATGCATGAAAAATCTCCCGCGTTACCCGTCTGTTACTGCGCCGGTGATGATTCGGCATTGAGGGTCAGACGCGCAACCTGGTTAGTTCTGATAAAACGACTTAAATCGACAGGCTTGCCCAGATACTGGATCTGTACCGCGGCCGGGGCGCCAATTTTCAGCTTATACGGCGCCTGACCGCTCAGGTTCAGGTTACCACCTCTACGCTGCAGGCCGCTGAACAGTTTTTTACCGGTGGCATCGCTCACTTCCAGCCAGCAGTCGGCGGAAAAGTTCATCACCAGATCCTGCGCCGACGCCGCCGGAGTCGTGACGTTCGCCTGATCGGTCGGCAACGGCGAGGCTGGGGTGGTAGCCGGAGCTGCCGGCGTCGTCCCCGCGGTATCGACATTGGCCTGGGAAGGGGCCACGACAGCGTTATTATCCGCTGGCGTCTGGGCCGGCGCGCTGGTGGTCGGTGCGCTGGCGGTATCGGTTGGCGCGCTGTTCGCGGCGCTATCGGCGGTCGGGGCTGCAGGGGCGCTGGTATCCAGCGGCACGTTCTGGCTGTTGGCGTCGCCGCCGTTCAGCTCAGCGGAAGACTGATCGGCCATGGTCGAAATCTCTTCCTGCTGCGCCTTATGGTCTTGCCACCACCAGGCGCCGCTCAGACCGATAACCACAAACAGCACCAGCCAGGTGAAGCTCATCAGCCAGCCGTCGCGCTTTTTGCGGCGCTTGCCTAAAGAGAAACTCTGCATTGGCGCGACTTTCGCCGCGCGGATGGGCGCCTGCTTGGCCATCATCGGCAGCAGCTCGTCTTCTGGAATATGTACGAGGCGAGCGTAGGAGCGGATGTACCCGCGCAGGAAGGTGGAGGCGAGGTCGGCGGGGGCCTTATCGTCTTCAATATCACGAACCGTGGACACCTTCAGGCATAAGCGTTCGGCCACCGCTTGCTGGCTAAGTCCGAGTTGTTCGCGGGCGTGACGCAGACGCGCGCCCGTGGTGTTTGCTTCTTGATGATCTTGAGTGGCTTCAGTATTCATTCGCTACAACTACTGGTACGTGAAATTTAAAGTTCAGCGCGGGAAAAAGCCGGCGCCGCGAGACATCTGTGCTACGTCAGCCTCACAGTATAGGACTGTCAGCCGCGCGATCACAGAGACGAATCAAAATTGAATGCTAAGCGGTTGTTGTGCCGCTACATACTGCCTCAAAGTCGACAAAAACGCACCGTAATTATTAACCGAATCAGCGTATTTCGCCTGGCTATCGGCCATAAATATGACCCGTGCCGCCTGCGCTGCACGGGGCATCATTTGTCAGACCGCTTTTACGTCAATCGCTTCGCCCTGCATCCGCTTACGCAGCGTACGCTTGGTACGGTCAATGACGTCGCCCGCCAGCTGGCCGCAGGCGGCATCGATATCGTCGCCACGCGTTTTACGCACGATGGTCGTAAAGCCGTACTCCATCAGGACTTTGGAGAAACGGTCGATGCGGCTGTTGGAGCTGCGGCCATACGGCGCGCCCGGGAACGGGTTCCATGGGATCAGGTTGATCTTGCACGGCGTATCTTTCAGCAGCGCCGCCAGCTCATGGGCGTGCTCGGTGCCGTCGTTGACGTGATCCAGCATCACGTACTCGATGGTCACCCGGCCCTGGTTGGCGTTGGACTTCGAAATATAGCCGCGCACCGAGTTGAGGAACGTCTCGATGTTGTACTTTTTGTTGATCGGGACGATTTCGTCGCGAATGGTGTCGTTCGGCGCGTGCAAGGAGATCGCCAGCGCAACGTCGATCATATCGCCGAGTTTATCCAGCGCCGGCACCACGCCGGAGGTAGACAAGGTCACACGACGCTTGGAAAGGCCAAAGCCGAAATCGTCGAGCATGATTTCCATCGCCGGAACGACGTTGTTGAGGTTCAGCAGCGGCTCGCCCATGCCCATCATTACTACGTTGGTAATGGGACGCACGCCGGTGGTCTTCACCGCGCCGACGATCTTCGCCGCGCGCCAGACCTGGCCGATAATTTCGGATACCCGCAGGTTGCGGTTAAAGCCCTGCTGGGCGGTGGAGCAGAATTTGCACTCCAGCGCGCAGCCTACCTGGGAGGAGACGCACAGGGTGGCGCGGTCTTCTTCCGGGATATAGACGGTCTCGACGCGCTGATCGCCAACGGCAATCGCCCATTTAATGGTCCCGTCGGTTGAGCGTTGCTCTTCAACCACTTCCGGGGCGCGGATCTCCGCCACTTCTTTCAGTTTACTGCGCAGGACTTTGTTGATGTCGGTCATCTCATCAAAGTCGTCGCAGCAGTAGTGATACATCCATTTCATCACCTGATCGGCGCGGAAAGGCTTCTCGCCCATGTTTTTGAAAAACTCGCGCATCTGCTGACGGTTTAAATCCAGCAGGTTGATTTTGGCATCTTTGTTCGGCACCGTCAGAGCGGCGGTATCAGGCGTGACAATTTGTTCAGACATAATATTTTCCGGCCTCGTTATTACACGTTATGGCCCCAGGTGGGTTGAAAAAGAAACGCCCCGGAGAGCGACTGCTCGTCCAGGGGCGCTATATTCTACAAATTCTGGCGCATCATTGCCACGTTTGCACAAAGCAATGAAAAAAAATCTGTAACTGACTGCTCAATCCTCTAAGGCTTTTCGATTGTCGCAAGGCGGCAAGCAAGTGACAAATTCGTCGGGAACGAATTTGACCAGCCGTAGGCTGGCCTCCGGGGGGGGGGGGGGGGGGGGG
>NZ_GL882823.1:71063-72463 GCF_000195655.1 Klebsiella sp. MS 92-3 | reverse complement strand
GGGAGCATAGATAACTATGTGACCGGGGTGAACGCGCGCAGCCAACGCCGCGACGGTCGAAAAGACGAGGTTTGTATCTCCAAAGTATTTCAGGTCACAGCGAGACGGCGAGTTCGCAAATCCCCGGGAGCATAGATAACTATGTGACCGGGGTGCGCGAAGGAAGCCAACAATGCTGTGGCGTGAAAGACGCAGGAGATTAGCGAGTGCGCGGGCAAACCTCGCCTTCAGCAAAGAAGAACGCGATTTCGCGGGCAGCGGATTCTACAGAGTCGGAACCGTGGGTGCCGTTCTCGGTGAAGCTGTCAGCGTAGTCAGCGCGCAGGGTACCCGCCAGGGCGTTTGCCGGATTGGTGGCGCCCAGCAGGTCACGGTGACGCTGTACCGCATTTTCGCCTTCCAGAACGGAAACCACGATCGGGCCGGAGGTCATGAACTCAACCAGACCGTCGAAGAACGGGCGACCTTCGTGCTCAGCATAGAAACCACGAGCCTGTTCAACGGTCAGGTGCAGCATTTTGGTGCCGACGATTTTGAACCCTGCAGCTTCAAAGCGGGAAAAGATGCTGCCAATAACGTTTTTTGCCACCGCGTTTGGTTTGATGATGGAAAAAGTACGTTCAATAGCCATGATTACCTCTAATTAAATGTTCTGTTGTTGCACATACGATTGTATGGCCTGGCGCGCATTATAATGAGCATCCCCGCCCCTGCCTACGGATGAAGGTAACATTTTGTTAAAATAAGATGAGTATTGAAAACACAAACCGCCAACAACAAATTTACCCTGGTTATTGCAGGGTAAAGCTGGCGGCTGCCGTCTGGCCCGCTTCATCCATCACCACCAACTGCCACTCGCCGGGTTTATCCAGCGTTAGCGTGGTTCTTGCGCCGGCGGCCTCTAACGGTTCGCCATTAATAAACCACCAGCGCCGCCCCTCCCCACCGCTGGTTTGTAGCGGCAACATCACCCGCGCCTCACCCGGGAGACGTTTTATCACTGCCCCATCACGGATGCCGGACAGCACCAGCGGCGCGGTATCCTGAGTCTGTAACGGCGGGCATGACTCCGATGCCGGTCCCAGGCGCGCGCGCCGCCTTTCGCTGGCCGGCAGCCAGGGATCCAGCGGCAGCGGCCAGACTTCGACCTGGCTTTCCCGAGCGCCGGGACAATCCGCCGCCACCCGTTCGCCGTGTTCATTGCGCCACACCGGGAAGCGGATCCCGCGTACGCTCTCCTGCCCCGGCAGCAGCAGAGTCGGCGGCTGGCTGGCATCCAAAAGCCAGCTGGCCAGGCGACGACGACAGTTGCTGTCGCCCGCCGGCAGATCCTGCCCGCCAGGCCAGCAGATTGTCCCCTGGCTGACCGTTGCCGGGCGCGGATCGCTCGGCAGCCCCCC
>NZ_GL882823.1:39678-70963 GCF_000195655.1 Klebsiella sp. MS 92-3 | reverse complement strand
CCCCGCCGCGGCTCATCGCCGGGCGGGCCAGCAGCAGATTATTGACCTGGTTGAGCAGCGGTACGGCGCTGGCGAAGCCAAACTGGCCCACCACCGGCGTACCGTCCGGGCGCCCGGTCCAGATGCCTATCAGATATCGCGCATTGAGGCCGACCGCCCACGCGTCGCGATAGCCGTAGCTGGTGCCGGTTTTCCACGCCAGCGGCACCGCCTGCGGCAGCGAGGCATCGGGAACCGGTTGCGCTTCGCCGGCCAAAATACGCCGGACGATCCATGCCGCCCCGGGCGACATCAGCGCGCGCTCGGTCAATGGGTCGCTCGGCTTCAGGCGCAGCCGCGCCGCCTTGCCATGGCGGGCGAAGGCGCTGTACGCCGCGACAATATCTTCCAGCCGCGCCCCGGCGCCGCCGAGGATTAGCGACAGATTCGGCTCTGCGCCAGCGGGCAGCGTCAGGGGCAGCCCGGCGTTGCGTAAATTAGCCGCAAAGCGTTTTGGTCCATAGGCTTCGAGCACCTGCACCGCCGGCAGATTCAGCGACCGAACCAGCGCCTCGCTGGCGCTCACCGGGCCATGAAACCCGCTGTCGAAATTACCGGGGCGATAATCGCTAAAACGCCGTGGCACATCCTGTAATAGCGATGCCGGGTGAATCAGCCCCTCATCCATCGCCATCGCGTAGATAAAGGGTTTCAGCACCGACCCCGGCGAGCGTACCGCCGAGACCATATCAATATGGCCGAAGCGGCTGTCGTCGGTGATATCCGCCGAGCCCACCCAGCCGCGAACTTTCATATCCGTGTGGTCGACGACGACCATCGCCAGCGAACTGCGCGGCGGCAGGCGCGATTTCCAGTTCAGCGCCAGATCTTCCAGTTGCCGCTGCAGTCCGGCATCCAGAGTCGTCACCACCTTTTCATCACGACTGGTCGCCAGCGCCCGGCGTGAAAAAAGCGGCGCCAGCTGCGGCATCTGGCGCGGAAACAGCCATACTGGCTCCTCCATCGCTTCCTTTACCGCCTGTTCCGGCCAGACGCCCTGGCTGACCATTCGCGTAAGCACTTTATCACGCGCCGCCTGGGCCCGCTGCGGCCAGCGGTCCGGACGTAAACGACTGGGCGCCTGGGGAAGTACCGCCAGCAGCGCCGCCTCGCCGTAGCTAAGACTGGCAGGCGGCTTACCGAGATAGGCCCAGCTGGCCGCGCCGATCCCCTGCAGGGTGCCGCCAAACGGCGCGCGGTTCAGATAGAGGGTTAGAATGTCGCTTTTTGACAGATGCCACTCCAGCTGCAGCGCTCGCCACAGCTGGCGCAGCTTGCCGCCGAAGGTGCGTGGATGGGGATCAAGCAGGCGTGCCACCTGCATGGTAAGCGTGCTGCCGCCCGAGATAACTCGCCCGGAAGTAAGATCCTGCCAGGCGGCGCGCAGCACCGCGAAGGGATTGACCCCCGGATGGCGCCAGAACCAGCGGTCTTCATACTGGATGAGCGCCTGCAGATAGCGCGGCGACACGTCGGCGAGCGTGACCGGATAACGCCAGACGCCCTGCGCGTCGGCAAACCGCCACAGCGGCGTCCCGTCTTCCGCCACCACCACACGGGCAGGCGTGACGTCATGCAGCGGCAGCGGCCACAGGCGATCGGCCGCCAGCACCGCCAGCCACAGCAGAAAAATAAACGCCGCCAGCCAGCGCCAGCGGCGTTTTACCCGAGGCAATACGCGCATTTACGGCGTCACGGTGAGCGGACCGCTGGCCGCTCCTGTCGCCCGCCACTGCGGCGCATACATCGATTCCACCTGCGGCTGCGGGACCTGATAAGTGCCCGGCGTCACCGCCCGCGCCAGATAGACCAGCGTCACCGGCTGGCCTTCATTGACAGCGACGGCGGCGACGAAACGGTCATCGCGGAACTCGATATGCTGAATATCCGCCTGCTGCATCTGGTTAAGCAGGTTTTGCACCGCGTCGCCATTCTCCTGCAGGCTGGCGCTGCTGTTGGCCAGATTCTGGTTTTCCAGCTCCAGACCGGCTGGCAACAGATCAACCACCAGCGCGTCAGGCACGTTGCGTTTGGCGGTCACCTCCAGCTTGACGAGCACCAGTTCGCCGCTGCGCAGTGAAGACAGCGATTTCTGCTGCCCCTGGGTATCGAAAATAGTGCGTTCAATCCCCAGGACGTTACCGCCCGGCTGCGGCGCGCTTTGCGGATAGCCGCTGCTGTCGAGACGCAGCCACAGCGGCTGACTGCCGGTATTACTCACCTGCAGCGCCGCCAGCCGATCGCCGTCGAGGTTGCGGGTTTGCGCTTTGTCGCCGGCCAACGGCTCCGCCTGCAGCGAGGTTTTCGCCTGCCAGCTGCCCGGCAGGTCCGCCAGCGTACGTCCGGCAAGGAACAAGGCGTTGGTTTCCTGGGTCGACAGCCAGCGCTGGCCATAGGCCTCTTCCGACAGCGTGCTCAACAGCTGATTTTGCACCTCCGGCAGCAGCTTATTCTCTTCCAGCAGCGCCAGTTTCAGGGCGTTGTCGCGCAGCGGGCTACCGTAATCGCCCAGCCAACGATTCTCATCCTGGCGCGGGGTGGCAACCGCCAGCTTCAGGGCGGCGTCGCCGCGCGGCGCATCGCCCATAGTTTTCAGCGCAATGCCGAGCTGCAGCAGCGGCAAGCCGGATCGCGCCTGGTCGTGACGGCTCCAGATTTCACGCAAGGCGCCGAGCGGCGCTTTTTGCTGACGCGCCAGCACCAGCGCGGCGTATGCCTGGGCGGCAAAGCGGCTGGCCTGGGCGTCGTCGCTGTAGCGCACGGTCATCAGGCCCGGCTCCTGCAGATAGCGCAGCAGGCGCTCGTTGCCTTTATTAATGGCGTTGACCGGTACGCTATAGCCCTGCTCGCTGGCACGCACGAGGAAGTCCATGGCGTAGGCGGTCAGCCAGTACTCTTCCGGCCCCTCTCTATCCCATAGCGCAAAGCCGCCGTTTTCCAGCTGCATCTGCAGCAGGCGTGAAATACCGACATCGATGGCCGCGCGGCGTTTTTCGTCGCTGTCCCCGCTAATGCCCAGCGCCTTTAGCTGCGCCGCGCTGGTATACAGGGACGGGAACAGGCCGCTGGCGGTCTGCTCAAGGCAGCCGTAAGGATAGGCTTTCAGCTCGCGGATATAGCGGGCGAGATTCAACGGTGGTTTACCGCTGAGCAGCAGTTGGCCCTGCAGCGTTTGCGGGGCAAAGCCCTGGCTCTGCGCCGCCGGCGGCTGCCAGCTTTCACCTGGCTGCAGCACTGCGCCGCTGTTGACGGTCTGTGCCGGGTACGCCGGACGCACGCCGATTTTCCACTGTTTTTGCAGCGGGGCGAAGGTTTCGCCCGGCAGGCTCAGGCCGCTGATGGAGGCATTAACCTGACCATCGCCGAAGCCCGCCAGCGCGCTCACTGGTATAAACAGCGTGCTGCGCGCCCCCGGCGCCAGTTGCACCGGCGGCAGTTGGCCATCGGTCAAGGTCACCAGCCCGCTGGCGGTAAGATGTACCTGCAGGGTTTGCGGTTTGTCGGTCAGATTGCTGAGATCCAGCGCCAGCCGTGTGGTATCGCCGCTGGCGAGGAAGCGCGGGGTGTTCAGTTCGGCGATGACCGGGGCGGCCACCACCACTTTATCTTCGCTGCTGCCGAAGTCATCCGCCGTCCACGCCTGGGCCATCACCCGCAGCTCGCCGTTAAAATCGCCAATGGGTAACGTCACCGTGCCTTCGCCCTGCTCGTTCAATACCACCGGCTGCGCCTGCTGGGCGACGATCGTCACGTGGTTGACCGGCGGTTTGCCGCCGCGTTTTAACTCGTCGCCATCGCCGCCGAAGCGCAGGCTGGCCACACGTCCCTGCCCTTCGATCACCTGGCCGTAGATGTCATAGATATCTGCGCCGTAACGCTTCTGGCCAAAGAAGGCGTTCCACGGATCCGGGGTAGCGTAATCGGTGATATTCAGTACTCCGCTATCCACCGCCGAGAGCAGGACGTTGACCCGTTTCGGCGCCTCGCCCTCTTTGACGCTGGCTTTCACTTTCACCGTCAGCGGCTGGTTGGGGCGCATTTTGTCCGGGGCCTCCAGCGCCAGCGTCAGGCGACGGTTTTCATCGCCCAGCGGCAGATGCAGCAGGCCCACCGCGCGTTTCGGCGTTGCCGAGCGCGATTTATCGCCGGGACGAACCACCAGCGTGCTGAGGTAGAGGTCGTGGCGATTCCAGGTTTTATCCACCGGGATCGACAGGTCCATCCCCTCCGCCGGGACGTCAATTTCCTGCCACCACAGCGGCCCTTCGCTGGATTCCACCATTGCGTAGCCTTTACCCGCCGCCGGGGCGGCGATGTGCAGCCTGATGGTGTCGCCCGGTTTATAGCCAGGTTTGTCGAGCTTCATCGTTACGCGATCAGGACGCGCCGCGCCGGCGCCTTCGCTGTTATCCTGCCAGCTGTAGCCCGCCCAGAAGCGCACGCTGCTGACCACGTCGTCCGGTCCTTTCACCTCCAGGCGATAGGATCCCCACTCCACCGGGAAGCTCACTTTGCCGATCTGGCCGGCCTGCAGGTCCAGCGACTCCTCGCCCTCCTGCAGATCTTTTTGATCGAACTGCGACTGCCAGCCTTCGCTGTCGGACCAGTTCCAGTAGTAGTCGCGCCGCTCGCGGATCAGCCGCACCTGGAGACCGGAGATCGCTTTTTTCCCGCCTTTGACGTCGGCATAGACGATATCAAACGCGGCGTTACTGTTTTCATCCACCACCGGCTGTTTCACGGTGGTATCGGTGCGGTAATCGTAAACGTCCTTCAGCGTAAATTGCGGGCGGATCCCCGGCAGCGCCTCGGCGGGCCAGATCGGCTGCTTAACCGTACGGGTCACCGGGCGACCGCCGGATTCCAGCAGGCTGGCCTGCAACACCACCTGCAGCGGCGAATGGCTATCCTGCCACTGGCTTGAGGTAGTCACTTCGCCATGGCCTTTTTCGTCCAGCGTCAGCTGGACTTCATCCAGACTACGGGAGAGGTTTTCTTCCGCAATATCGCCGAACTGGAAGCCCGGCAGCGCAGCGACGGCGTCGCGCAGCGGGCGCAGGAACAGCTTGCCCTGCAGCTGGTTGCCGCTGGCCGGCGCGCCGTAGAGATAAGCGCCGCTAACGCCAAAGGTGACGTCGGCATCCGGCGCGACTGGCGCGGCCTGCGGCGTCAGGTTCAGGGCCATGCGTTCCGGCATAAAGTCTTCAACGTGGAAATCCCATTCGCGCGGCTGGTTGTCGCCGGCGCTGGCGCGAATGTGCCACATGCCGGTAGCCGCGCCGCTGTCGAGCGGATAAGTAAACTGGTACAGGCCATTCACTGGTTTACTCATCACCGAGCGGATCACCTGGCCGTCCGGCTGAACCACCTCCAGTTTCACCGGCTGCTCCGCCAGCGGCTTGCCGTCGCTATCGCGCAACAGCGCATTAAGGATCACCGTTTCGCCGGGACGATAGAGATCGCGCGGGCCAAACATAAAGAACTGTTTGCTAAAGCCGGGCGCGCCTGCGATAGAGAATTCCGCCAGATCCAGCGCCGGCAGCTTGAGGTCGAGGAGCGTGGTCTGCCCCTCTTTGCGCGCCAGCAGCAGCGCGGCTTCTTTATCGGTTTGCAGGGTGACGTGGCCCTGGCTGTCGCTTTTCGCTTCCGCCAGGGTCTGCCCTTTGGCATTGAGCAACTGCACCTCAATACCCGACTGGGCGGCGCCGTTTTCCAGACTCTGGGTAAAAACGTCCAGCCGGTTATGGTAGCGATGCGCCGAGACGCCGATATCGCTGAGGGTAAACAGCGTCGCCGCGTTGCTGTAGCTATAACGGCCCGCCGGGTTCATGACCGCCACGTAGACGCCAGGCTGCTGGAGCGGCTTGATGTCGCTCAGCGGCAGCAGCAGCTTTTCGCGAGTATTACGCGCCGGGTTGAGATCGAAGCGGCCGCTGTAGACCAGATCCGCCATCTTCAGCAGTTCATCAGATTCCCAGTTGCTTAACGAGTTACGGTATTCCCACTGACTGACAAAGGCGGAGAGCGATTCCGGCTTAATGCGGAAGAAATTAACGTCGACATTATTGACGTTCAGCGCCATCACCGGCAGCCCGGCGACCACGTTGCCCGGCAGCAGCGAGCCGCGGCTGGCAAACCCAACGCTCGGTGCGATATCGCGGGTGGTCAGGGTCTTCTCAAACGGTTTGTCGAGCGTCGCCTTGTTCAGGGCGGTCAGCGTCGGGTCGACCGAGACAATCAGCTCGCGCTTTGGCTCAAGGTGACGCAGACGCAGCTCTTTCAGATTCGGCGCCAGCTCCCATGCACCGTCCACCTTACCGCTTTTCTTGTCGACCAGATGCACACTGCGGGAGAAATCCTGGTCCGGCTGCAGCGGGACGGAAAACGTCAGCACCAGGGTCGCGGCGCCATCCAGTTGCACCTCCGAGGCGTCGAGGAGCGTCAGCGCTTTACCCTGGCTTTTTTCCGCCAGCGCCGCCAGCTGGGCGCGGTCCGGTTTTGCCGTCGCGCCTGGGTTGCTATCCGCGGCTGGCGCCGGGGCCGAGGCCTGCGGTGTACCGCTGTCATCACACCCGGTTAATGAAAATGCGGTAAGGAGCGCCAGTGATAGCGCCGCTAAACGAAATGGTTTCATCCTTCTAACCCCTCGGCCGATGAGCCTGATGCAATTTGTCACATTTATTATGCGTTATGGCGGCGCTTCTCAACAGTGACGAAGCGGGTTTCTGCCGATTAATCAGAAAAGTGCCGTGACGCCGTCCCCACTCTGGCGTCCTTAACTTGTCAGCGCCAGCTAAAACGCCGACAATTCAGTCATGAATAATAAAACGGAGGCACCTATGTCCACCTCGTTTTTTGTCGCTGCCGACTGGCTGGCAGAACATATTGATGCCCCGGAAATTCAGATTACCGCCGCCCGCATGGCGCCCGCCGGGCAGGAGGCCCTGCGGGATATGGCCGCGGAATACCGCGCCGGCCATGTGCCGAACGCGCTGTTTTTCGATATCGAGGCGCTATCCGACCACACCAGTCCGCTGCCGCATATGATGCCGCGGGCCGAAGCGTTTGCCGTCGCCATGCGCGAACTGGGCGTCTGCAGCGATAAGCATCTGGTGGTCTATGACGAAGGCAATCTGTTTTCCGCCCCGCGCGCGTGGTGGATGCTGCGCACCTTTGGCGTAGAGAAGGTGTCAATTCTGGCCGGCGGACTGGAGGGCTGGCGGCGCGACGAACTGCCGCTGGAACAAGGGATGCCGGAGGTGGCCGAAGGGGAATTCGACGTGCGGTTCGATCCTCAGCAAATTAAGCGTCTGACCGACGTCCTGTTGGTCAGCCATGAAGGATCGGCGCAGATTGTCGATGCCCGTCCGGCGGCCCGGTTTAACGGCCAGGCCGACGAACCGCGCCCGGGCCTGCGCCGCGGGCATATCCCCGGCGCGCTGAACGTACCGTGGACGGATCTGGTGATTAACGGCGAACTGAAAACCGTTGACGAGCTGAACGACATCTTTTTACGTCAGGGTGTCGATTTTGAACGGCCGATCATCGCCAGCTGCGGCTCGGGGGTGACGGCGGCGGTGGTCGTGCTGGCGCTCACCACGCTTGGCGTGAACGGCGTCTGCCTGTATGACGGCTCCTGGAGCGAATGGGGCGCGCGGAGCGATCTGCCGATTGAACCGGCCCCTGCCGCTCCGTAAACACGGCGTGACCGCGGGCCTCCCGTTCCGCGGTCACTAAATAATTTCTGATTTTCTCTCCCACTTTCTTCTGCTTCTCGCTAAACCGGTTACTCTGTGCTGCCGCAGGGCTTGTTCCTGCCGAGTTCGCTTTGCCTGATGGGGAGGCAGAGCACTGGTACAGAATTCCTCAGGGCTGATAGCGCATCCAGTCCATCCCAATCTGATGTCACCACAAGGAGTGAAAATGGCATTAGTCTCTAACCCACATTCGGCTTATTCACCGCGCCTTCCCTGGCTGGGAGGTATAGCTGGCCTGCTGGCAGGCGGCGCGATCCTTTATTTTTGGCCGCAATGGAACCGGACATGGCTAAGCCTGGTGCCTGCGCCAGTCTCCGTGTATACCCGCTTTCTCGGGGTCACTCTCGAAGACGTTCCGTTAGTCACCTATTGCCATCAGGCGCTGCTGGGTTTTCTGATGGTGCTGCTCGCGCCCGGTTACGGTAAGTCGACCCTTGCCGCGTGGATGATGCATAACCCAGCGTCAAGCTGGCGCTGGCCCGGCGAGGTATTCCGTGCCTGGGTCACAAAATTTGGCCTGCTGGTCATGGTCTTTTGCAATCTGTTCTTTTTGTCCCGGGTCCCATCCGAAACCCTGGCGTTATACATTTTTATTCTCCAGCACATCAGCGTTGCCGCGGCGGTGGCGTCAGGGGTGCTGCTCCTGCGTGACGCCCGGCGCCTGGCCCGCACGTTCGACGCTCAGCTGGCGGACCTGCGTCTTCTCATGATACTTACCCTCGGGTTCCAGACGATTTTGCCGGCGCAGATCGCGCTGATGAGCGCCCGGGGCGTGAATACGCCGCTGGGCTGGTACATTGTTATCGCGCAAATGGCAGGGGTGTTACTGGCGTTTATGCTGGTCGGCGGGCTGGTGGCAGCGCTACGTTCTCTGCTGGGCGAAGAGAGGTGCCGGGCCTGGCGCGGGGATATGGCGCTCTTCAACGGCATTGTCACACTGTGCGTGACGGGATTTCTCCTCTATCACATGGTGTCTGCCTATCCGCGAATCTTTGCCGCCCTGCATTAGCTTTTGCCACCCCGCTTTTGTGCCTCGAACTGGAAGCAGAAAGAAACAGCGGGGGCTGCCGCCCCCGCTGTCAGATAATGCGGTTCTGCTTAAAATCGCGCAGGAAGCTGCCCCAGCGCTTTTCATAGAACGGCGTGATATGGGCAATCATAAAGTGGCTGATGCCCTTCTCGCCTTCCACCACCTGGCAAATATCGATCGGTTCGTCGCCTGGCAAGGTATCGGTGGCCACGCTGCCGGTGGTCTGGATAATGGCTTCAATATCTCCTTCCGCTTCAATCCCGATCAATAAGTTTGCCGGCGCGTCGGCGCGCTCTTTAATCGAGCACAGAAACGCCCGCTTGACGGTCTTCAGCGTTTTGAACAACGTGGTCAGCGAATCGACCATCTGCGCCGGCGGTTCGGCGACTTCAGACAGCAGCAGCGCTTCGCCGCCTTCCAGTACCGTCTGGGTGCTCAGTGGGCTGCCCTCTTCGCCTAACAGATGGCTGATTTCCCGTGGGGTGAACTCTTTGCCGCTCGGCAGCTTCGGGTTGAGGAATAACGATTCGCCCAGCGTCATCGCCATCAGCGTGCGGGCCGGCATCATCACGAAAGCCTGTTCATCCGCCACCGCCTGCTGCAGCGCCTCCAGCGAGGTAAAGAATGGGATCACCGAGGTACCGTCGTCTTTTTCCCAATGCTGCAGATCCAGCGCGCTATCTTCGACAATCTGCTCGCCATCGGCTGCCCTGCCCGGCACCCAGACGGTGGCCTCCAGCAGCGCGCTGAAAAATGCCGGACGATGGGCAGGCTCAGTCGCCGCTTTTTCCAGCAGGGTTTCTAATTCATTTTTTGTATCTGACATAGTTTGGCTACTTCACAATGAATTGCCCGGCGGCCATTCGTCCACGCGGGCATATGGTTTTCCTGGCCGGGTAAGCGCAGCGCCACCCGGCAAGGCCATTACTCAGCTGTCAGCAGGTTAGCAATGGTACGCACGCCAAGCCCGGTGGCGCCCGCCGACCACTGCTCAACGGCAGATTTGCGGTAGGTTGCCGAACAGTCGATATGCAGCCAACCCTGATGGTAGTTTTCCACGAAGTGGGACAGGAAGCCCGCCGCGGTGCTGGCGCCGGCCGGATAGGCCGCGCTGCCGGTGTTGTTCAGGTCAGCAAAGTTGGACGGCAGCTGGTTGCGGTGGAACTCGGCCAGCGGCAGACGCCAGAAGGCTTCGTTTTCCGCCTGAGCGCTCGCCAGCAGGCGATTCGCCAGCGCATCGTCAAAGCTGAACAGCGCGTGGTAATCATTGCCCAACGCGGTTTTCGCCGCGCCGGTCAGGGTGGCGGCGTCGATGATCAGCTCTGGCTTCTGCGCCGAGGCGTCAATCAGGCCATCCGCCAGCACCAGGCGGCCTTCCGCGTCAGTGTTCATAACTTCAACGGTTTTGCCGTTGCGATAATGAATAATATCGCCCAGTTTGAAGGCGTTACCGCTGATCAGGTTGTCGGCGCAGCACAGGTAGAGCTTCACGCGTTTGTTCAGACCGCGGGTAATGGCGAAAGCCAGCGCGCCGGTGATAGTCGCCGCACCGCCCATATCGGATTTCATCGAATCCATAAAGGCGCTTTGCTTGATGCTGTAGCCGCCGGAATCAAAGGTGATGCCTTTGCCCACCAGGCAGGCGTATACCGGCGCCTCTTTATCGCCGGTCGGGTTATAGTCCAGCGCCAGCAGGACCGGCGGACGCTCGGAGCCGCGGCCCACGGTATGCAGCCCAAGATAGCCCTGCTCGCGCAGATCTTCGCCTTTGGTGATGCGATAGCTTATCTTCTCACCCGCCACGCCGCACAGCAGGTCGACAGCGCGCTGCGCCAGCTGCTCCGGACCCAGCTCTTCCGCCGGCGCATTGATGGTGTCGCGCACCCAGTCGATGATCGTCAGGCGGTTATCCAGCTCGCTGCGCTGCGCGTCGTCAAGGGATGGCCATTCGACCTGACGCTGACCTTTCGGCCCTTTATAGCCGGCCCAAAAGGCCCAGGCGCGATCGGTGTTCCAGCCTTCGCCGCTCAGGGCGACGTGCTTGATGCCCATGCCGTCAATTTTGCGCGCCGCGCGCTGGATAAGCCCGAGGTCGTCTTTACCGTTGAGATGTAGAGCGATGCCGTCGTTATTGATGCTCCAGGTCGCTTTTTCTCCCCAGCGTCCATCGGCTGGCTGAGTAGAAAGCGTAATCTTCATAGCTTCGGTCATTATCATTATCCTTCTTAGCAAACGGGCCACCCTATGGCAGCCCGTTAAAATGTTTTCGCTTAACGCGAAATTATTCGGCCTCGTCTAGCCAGACTAGCAGAATCGCCTCGAGAATTTTTTCATTGGATGCGTTTGGATCATCATCAAACTCTTCCAAATCGCAAATCCACTGATGCATGTCGGTAAAGCGAACGGTTTTCGGGTCGAGATCCGGGTAAGCGTCATACAAGGCTTCGCCGATTTCGCGACTGTCGGTCCATTTCAGTGCCATATTAGTGCTCGCGTGCGTGGTTGATGGTGTAACGCGGGATCTCAACGACCAGATCTTCGTCGGTGACGCGCGCCTGGCAGCTCAGACGGCTGTCAGGTTCCAGCCCCCAGGCTTTATCCAGCATGTCGTCTTCATCTTCGCTACTTTCCGCCAGCGAGTCAAAACCTTCACGCACGATGCAGTGGCAGGTGGTGCAGGCACAGGATTTTTCGCAGGCGTGTTCAATTTCGATACCGCTACGCAGCGCGGCATCGAGAATGGTTTCACCGGTCTCAGCTTCCACAACGATGCCATCCGGACACAGGTCCTGGTGGGGCAGAAATACAATTTTTGGCATTTTAAACCTCGTCCACGGATTGGCCTTTCAGCGCGATACGGACCGACTGATCCATACGGCGAGCGGCGAATTCCTGGGTTTGTGTGTCGATATTTTTAATCGCTTCTTTAATCGCGTCAGCGTCGTCGCCTGCCGCGGCGGCGCGTACCTGCTCCGCAGCGGCATCGATGGCCTGACGCTCCGCGGCGCTTAACAGCGCGGCGTCGGCGGCCAGCGCGCTTGTCAGGCTCTCCAGTACGCGCGCGGCTTCCACTTTCTGTTCAGCCAGCATGCGCGCCTGAATATCCTGTTCGGCGTAGCTCATCGAATCTTTAATCATGGTGGCGATTTCGCCATCGGTCAGACCGTAAGACGGTTTCACCTGGATGGAGGCTTCCACGCCGGTCGATTTTTCCATCGCCGTAACGCTCAGCAGGCCATCGGCATCCACCTGGAAGGTAACGCGAATATGCGCCCCGCCCGCCGGCAGCGCCGGGATACCGCGCAGCGCAAAGCGCGCCAGCGAACGGCAATCCTGGACCAGCTCACGCTCGCCCTGCATCACGTGAATGGACATCGCCGTCTGGCCATCTTTGAAGGTGGTAAACTCCTGCGCGCGGGCCACCGGAATGGTGGTATTACGCGGGATCACTTTCTCCACCAGGCCGCCCATGGTTTCCAGGCCTAACGACAGCGGGATAACGTCGAGCAGCAGCAGTTCGCTGTCCGGCTTGTTGCCCACCAGGATATCGGCCTGGATCGCCGCGCCGATGGCGACAACTTTGTCCGGGTCAATGGAGGTCAGCGGAGTGCGACCGAAGAACTCGCCAACGCGCTCACGCACCAGCGGCACGCGGGTCGAACCGCCGACCATCACCACTTCCAGCACTTCTTGCGCTTCAACGCCAGCGTCTTTTAGCGCCCGACGGCAGGCCATCAGGGTACGTTTTACCAGCGGGGCAATCAGATCGTTAAACTGGCTGCGGGTGATATCGCCCTGCCAGCCGCCGACCTCGACGTGCGCTGCCTCGGCATCGCTCAAGGCGATTTTCGCCGCGATGGCGGCATCCAGCAACTCACGCTGCAGACGGTTATCGCTGCGGTCGCTGAAGCCCGCCTGCTCGCGCAGGTAGTCAGCCAGCAGGTGATCGAAATCATCGCCGCCGAGAGCCGAGTCGCCGCCGGTGGCCAGCACTTCAAACACCCCGCGGCTTAAACGCAGAATGGAGATATCAAAGGTGCCGCCGCCGAGATCGTAGACCGCAATCACCCCTTCCTGGCCGGAGTCGAGGCCGTAGGCAATAGCCGCCGCGGTCGGCTCATTGAGCAGGCGCAGCACGTGCAGGCCCGCCAGACGCGCCGCGTCTTTGGTTCCCTGGCGCTGAGCGTCATCGAAGTAAGCGGGAACGGTAATGACCACGCCGTCGAGTTCGCCGGCCAGCGCTTCGGTCGCCCGGGCGGCCAGCGCTTTGAGGATATCGGCGGAGACGCGAATCGGGTTCAGCAGGCCGCCGGCGGTCTGGATCATCGGCAGGCCGTTTTCACTGGCCTGCAGCTGATACGGCAGATGCGGGTAACGGTTTTGAATATCGGTGAGGGAGCGCCCCATCATCCGCTTCACGGAGCTGATGGTATTGGCAGGATCCTGAGCGGCGTTAAGCCGGGCGTCATAGCCGACGGTCAGCCCCGAAGCGTGGTAGTTCACCACCGACGGCAGCAGATAGCGGCCTTGATGATCGGGCAGAGTCTCGGCCTGGCCGCTACGCACGGTAGCCACCAGAGAATTGGTGGTGCCCAGGTCGATACCGGCCGCCAGACGACGCTGGTGCGGCGCGGCGCTCAGGCCGGGCTCACTAATTTGTAATAAGGCCATAATTGCTTCCGAAAATTAAAAATCGAGCAGTTTTTCTTCGAGTTCTTCAGCACTGCTGCGCAGTTTATCGAGGAAACGGAGCTTACGAACCGTGTCCGCCGCCGCCTCCCAGCTCTCATTATGCAATTGGTCAACCATCAGCTGCTGACGGGTATCAAACAGCGCTTTCACCCGTTTGATAAAACCTTCCAGCCGCGCGTCGTCTTTCGCCTGGCCGATCTCATCCAGCTCTTCGCGCAATTCCAGCTGTTCCATCAGGAACGCGGTATCGCGAACGGTATGCTGCTCGCTGGCCAGATCGAAGCCATGCAGCGAAAGGAGATATTCTGCGCGAGTCAGCGGATGGCGCAGCGTCTGCCAGGCCTGGTTTATAGTGGCGGAATGCTGAACCGCCGCAAGCTGTTCCGCCGCAGGCGCGCTGGTAAATTTATCCGGATGGTACTGGCGCTGCAGATCCTGATACCGGACAGCCAGTTGTTCAAGCGAGAGGGTATAGCTGGCTGGTAACCCGAAGAGGGTGAAATAGTCCATAGTAACCTCAGGGTCATGCATCTAAATTAAAACCCCACGCGCGGCGTGACCGCGGTGGGGTTGAGGAGTACCGATTATACGTTAAAGCTTTCGCCGCAGCCGCACTCATCTTTGACGTTAGGGTTAGTGAATTTGAACCCTTCGTTGAGGCCTTCTTTGACGAAGTCCAGCTGAGTGCCGTCGAGGAATTGCAGACTTTTGCCGTCGATCACGACCTTCACGCCTTTGTCTTCAAACACGGTGTCTTCAGCCGCCGGCTCGTCAACAAACTCCAGTACATAGGCCATACCCGAGCAGCCGGAGGTTCTTACGCCCAGGCGCAGGCCAAACCCTTTACCGCGGTTCGCCAGGAAGGCATTGACTCGCGCTGCTGCACTGTCGCTAAGAGTAATCGACATAACAAAACCTCAACTAATTATTTTGCTTCACGTTTGCTTTTGTAATCCGCAATCGCGGCTTTAATCGCGTCTTCCGCCAGGATCGAGCAGTGGATTTTCACCGGCGGCAGTTCCAGTTCATCGGCGATATCGGTGTTCTTGATCGCCTGCGCTTCGTCCAGCGATTTGCCCTTCACCCACTCGGTAACCAGGGAGCTGGAAGCGATAGCGGAACCGCAGCCGTAGGTCTTGAAGCGCGCGTCTTCAATGATACCTTCATTGTTGACTTTAATCTGCAGCTTCATCACGTCGCCGCAGGCCGGCGCGCCGACCATGCCGCTGCCGACGTTCTCGTCGCTGTTGTCAAAAGAGCCGACGTTGCGCGGATTCTCGTAATGATCGATAACTTTTTCGCTGTAAGCCATGATGAATTCTCCTTATTGGTGCCGAATTAGTGATGTGACCATTCAATGCTGTTCAGATCCACGCCCTGTTTGAACATTTCCCACAGCGGAGAAAGCTCGCGCAGACGGCCAATGGATTTGCGAATCAGATCGATGGCATAGTCAATCTCTTCTTCGGTAGTGAAACGACCTAAAGAGAAACGAATAGAACTGTGCGCCAGTTCATCAGTCATGCCTAACGCGCGCAGCACGTAGGATGGCTCAAGGCTCGCGGAAGTACAGGCTGAACCGGAGGAAACCGCCAGGTCTTTCAGCGCCATAATCAGCGACTCGCCTTCAACATAGTTGAAGCTGACGTTAAGAATGTTCGGCGCGCCCTGCTCGAGGTCGCCGTTGAGGTACACTTCTTCCATATCCTTCACGCCGTTCCACAGACGGTTGCGCAGCGTGCGCAGACGCGCCATCTCGCTTTCCATCTCTTCTTTGGCGATACGGTAAGCTTCACCCATGCCGACGATCTGGTGAACAGGCAGAGTACCGGAACGCATACCGCGCTCGTGGCCGCCGCCGTGGATTTGCGCTTCGATACGAATACGCGGCTTACGACGCACGTACAGCGCGCCGATGCCTTTCGGACCGTAGATTTTGTGACCGGAGAAGGACATCAGGTCAACTTTCAGCTGGCTCAGATCGATAGGCAGCTTGCCCACGCTCTGGGTGGCGTCTACGTGGTAAATGATACCGCGGGCGCGACACATCTCGCCGATGGTAGCGATATCCTGCACCACGCCGATTTCGTTATTCACATGCATGATGGAAACCAGGATGGTGTCGTCACGCATCGCTGCTTCCAGCTCTTTCAGATCGATAATCCCGTTGCTCTGCGGCGCCAGGTAGGTCACTTCGAAGCCTTCGCGCTCCAGCTGACGACAGGTATCCAGAACCGCTTTATGCTCGGTTTTGCTGGTGATGATGTGCTTGCCTTTTTTCTGATAAAAGTTGGCTGCACCCTTGATCGCCAGGTTGTCGGATTCAGTCGCACCAGAGGTAAAGACGATTTCGCGCGGGTCGGCGCCGACCAGCTCGGCAATCTGATTGCGGGCGATATCAACCGCCTCTTCAGCCTGCCAGCCAAAACGGTGGGAACGGGAGGCCGGGTTACCAAAGGTCCCGTCCATGGTCAGGAACTGCATCATTTTCTCGGCAACACGCGGGTCCACCGGCGTGGTTGCGGAGTAATCGAGGTAAATCGGTAATTTCATTGCTCTTAAACTCCGTACATCACTCAATGCAAGGAATCAGGCAACCGGCTTGATGTACGACCGAGTACACGGAATGTCGGAGCATCCCGGCCTGATTCTGAAAGCTCTTTATAATCGTTGTCCCGCCGTTTCGCGCCGCCTTGCCCTGTCAGCCGCAGCCCGAAACGGGACGGGTCACTCAGGCGCGCAGTTTAACGTCAATCGCGTCCTGGGTGCGCGCATTGCGCTGGGTTTCGTGCTGATGCTGACGACCGGAAACATCGAGGATCTCCTGGTTATTCACCAGTTCCCCGAGGGTGATATTGTTCAGGAAGCCGGTCAGGCGCTCGCTCAGGTCGCGCCACAGCGCGTGAGTCAGGCATTTATCGCCGCCCTGACAGCCGCCCTTGCCCTGGCAACGGGTGGCGTCAACGGATTCGTCCACGGCGCTAATGACTTCGCCGACGGCGATACTGCCGGCATCTTTACCTAACAGATAACCACCACCTGGGCCACGAACGCTGGAAACCAGGCCATTTTTACGCAGGCGAGAGAACAGCTGTTCCAGATAGGAAAGCGAAATTCCCTGACGCTCTGAAATATCTGCCAACGGCACCGGGCCCGTTTCAGAGTTGAGCGCAACGTCAAGCATCGCGGTCACGGCATAACGCCCTTTAGATGTCAGTCTCATGTCTTACTTAACCTCAAACTCGCCCCTGGCCGGGCTTTTTATTAATATGGGTATTGCATAGCAGGGCCAAGTCTGACATTCCCGAGTAATTTGGTCAACTATTTACTTGACTGTTTTAGTCAGGTATTTGGCTTTCCGTGCCGTTTTACTTCCGCATAGCCTGATACCTTCATCCCGCCAGGCGAGCCCGATTCGTAGCCCGGATAAGCGAAGCGCCATCCGGCGTTAACGCGGTTACTTACCTTTATTCTGCTGCTCAATAGACGCCAGCATGCCGCGCAGGATGTTCAACTCCTGGCTTTCCGGACGCGCGCGGGTGAACAGACGACGCAGCTTGTTCATCACCTGCCCCGGATGATTCGGGCGGATAAAGCCCGTCGCCAGCAGCGTCTGCTCAAGATGGTCGTAGAATCGCTCCAGATCGTCCACCAGCGGGTACGGCGCCTCTTCATGCTCAACCGCCGGCTGCGCTTGCTCCTGCGCCGCCAGCCAGGCCATCCGCACTTCATAGGCGATAACCTGCACCGCCATCGCCAGGTTCAGCGAGCTGTACTCCGGGTTGGCGGCGATCGCCACGTGATAGTGGCACTTCTGCAGTTCATCGTTGGTCAGACCAACGCGCTCGCGGCCAAAGACCAGCGCCACCGGCGCATGCTGACCTTCGGCGACGCTTTTCAGACCGCATTCGCGCGGGTCGAGCATCGGCCACGGCAGCGTGCGGGAGCGCGCGCTGGTGCCAACCACCAGGCTACAGCCTGCCAGCGCTTCATCAAGGGTATCGACAATCTGCGCGTTGCCGATCACGTCGCTGGCGCCCGCGGCCAGGGCTATCGCCTGCGAATCAGGTTTGACCAGCGGATTGACCAGCCACAGGTTAGTTAAGCCCATGGTTTTCATCGCGCGGGCTACGGAGCCCATGTTGCCGGTATGGGAGGTTTCTACCAGTACGATTCGAATATTTTGCAGCATTATGGTTCTTCGGCTAAAGATTATTCGTGCATGCTACCATAAAACGGAGACATAAGCAGATTTGGCTGCTATTATATGCGCCGTTTTTTCCCGTTCTTTAACATCCAGTGAGAGAGACCGATGCATCCGATGCTGAACATCGCCGTGCGCGCCGCGCGCAAGGCGGGGAATTTAATTGCCAAACACTACGAAACGCCAGACACCGTAGAAACCAGCCAGAAAGGCAGCAATGATTTTGTGACCAACGTCGATAAAGCCGCCGAAGCGATTATTATCGAAACCATTCGCAAATCTTACCCGCAGCACACCATTATCACCGAAGAAAGCGGTGAACACGCTGGCGAAGAGCAGGATGTTCAATGGGTTATCGATCCACTGGATGGCACCACCAACTTCGTTAAACGTCTGCCGCACTTTTCTGTTTCCATCGCCGTACGCATCAAAGGGCGTACTGAAGTCGCGGTGGTCTACGATCCGATGCGTAACGAACTGTTTACCGCGACCCGCGGCCAGGGCGCGCAGCTGAACGGCTACCGTCTGCGCGGCAGCAACGCTCGCGACCTCGACGGCACCATTATCGCGACCGGCTTCCCGTTCAAAGCGAAGCAGCACGCCACCACCTACATGAATATTCTCGGCAACATGTTTACCGAATGTGCCGACTTCCGTCGCACCGGCTCTGCCGCGCTGGATCTGGCCTATGTGGCCGCCGGCCGCGTTGACGGTTACTTTGAGATCGCCCTGAAACCATGGGATTTCGCCGCAGGCGAGCTGATCGCCCGTGAAGCTGGCGCGATTGTCTGCGACTTCACCGGCGGTCATAACTATATGCTGACGGGCAACATCGTTGCCGGTAACCCGCGCGTGGTGAAAGCGATGCTGGCGAACATGCGCGAGCAGCTGAGCGACGCGCTGAAGCGTTAATCTCTTACTGATGTCAAAAAGGAAGCCGCGGCTTCCTTTTTTTATGTCATTTTATCATGTTGAGGATCTGGCGAATCACCGCATTGCCGCCAATACAGAGCACCGTCAGGCCGCTAAATAAGGCCAGCGGTCCGCGCCAGCGCAGACAGCCCTGCGTCCCCAGCCAGCGCCGGAAACACAGCGCTATCCCTACCGTCGCCAGGCGGGCTAACAGCACGCCGACCATCGCCGGAACCAGCAGCAGCCATCCCCACAGAGGCAGCTCATACTGCTGCGCACTGAGTAAAATCCATACCAGCTGAAACGGCAGATAAAAACTCAGGGCAAAGATCAGCGGAATGCGAATATTCCCTGCCGGTGCGGCAACGCCCTGAAAGTCGCGCCAGCCGTCGCGCAGCAGTATTCCAGCCAGCACCAGCGTGGCCAGATAGCATACGTCGTTAAAGATGCCCACGATCTGCATTAGCCTGTCGCTGCTTAGCTTACCCATAAACGCGAAACGCCAGAAAATGATCACCAGAAAACCGAACTGCAACACCCAGCTGCGCAGGATCCAGTCGACCATCTCCCGCGGCGAGGGCTGGTTATGCACAGCCCAGGCAACAATGGGCAGTTTACTTTGACCGGGATGACAAAAGGCCAGCACGAAGCCCGACAGCGTTAGGGTGGCGTAGGCCACCAGCGGAATATCCGCGACACTCGCCACCCCGAATCGCATAACATACGGCATGGCGTGGTAGACACGCACCAGATCTGACGGCCACCAGCTGGCCAGGGCTGGAAACCAGAATACGATCGCCAGGCCCGCCAGTAGCCCGGCGGCGCCGGCGCAGCCATAATAGAACCGCCCGCTCTGCGCGGGAGAAACGATATTTGCGGCCATAGCGACTCCTTGTCATCCGCCGAAAAGCGGAAAACTAGAGCATCGCTTCGCCAGCGGCAAGCGCTGGCGCCCACTTTAGGATTTGCGCCCGGCGTCTGTCTAAAACGGACGGATCCCACCGCCGGCAGGGACGGCGCTGAGCCACATCACCCCTGCCGCCGCCAGCAATATGACGCCGCCGGCCAGCGCCAGCGTCGCCCAACTAACCTGCTTCCATAACGCTGGCGCCTGATGGCGACTGAGGCGGATCGCCAGTTGGCGGAACCCATGCACCAACAGCGCCAGCGCCGTGATAGTCAACGAGGTTCCCGCCGCCATCGCCAGCGCCGCCGCCATCCCCCAGCCAAAAACGCCGATTACCTTGCTGAACAGCAGAACCATGATCGCCCCCGAGCAGGGACGCATGCCCATCGACAGGACAATCGCGGCGCGAGCCCGCCAGTCGTCGCCGGCCTGCAGCTGCTCCGGGGCCGGGAGATGCTGATGCCCGCAGCCGCAGTGTTCGTTATGAACATGGTGCGGGGTAAAAGCGGTAAACGTTGGCCGGCGCAGCAGCAGACGCAGCTTTTTTAACGCCCGCCAGCACAGCAGCAGCCCTAACGCACCCACCAGCAAATAGCTCCCCTTCTCCAGCCAGAAACTGCTGAGGTGCAGCTGGCGCGCCGGCAGCTGCAGCAGCGCCAGCACCACGACCACCAGCGCGATGGCCACCAGCCCCTGTAATAAAGAGGCGGCCAGCGTCAGGCCAATGCTTGATTTCAGCTTCGCGGGATGGGTGGCAAGCCAGGTCGTAATGACAATTTTACCGTGTCCGGGCCCTAAGGCATGGAGCACCCCGTAAACGAAGCTAAACCCCAGCAGCGACAGCCCTGCCGCCGCCGGGTTCTCCGCCACCGCCTGCAGCAGCCGGCTGAGTTCCAGATTGAGCGAACGCTGCCAGACTGCGCTCTGCATCAGCACCTGCGGCCACGCCCGCCACAGCCAGATGCCGCCGATGATGCTCACCGCCAGCAACAGCGCCAGCGGCCACAGCGCTTTCCAGCGCGAAGATCGCGCGCGCGGAGTAAAAATTACTGACATGTCAGGGTCACCTTCTGGGCAAAATAGCTGCCCAGCGCCATATCCTCCGGCGGCGCATCCGCTTTATCCAGCGACTGGGCGTATGAGAGCATTTTGTCGTTCGGTTTTGGCGTCATCACCGTTGCCTTACAGGCGGCCCGCAGCCCTGCGGGCAGGGAAAAATCGCTATCCTTGTCATAAAACATATCGACGTAGTAGGTCGGGTCGAAGGTGGAAAAGGTAAACGTCTGCCCGGCAACGGGTTGCGGCGTCGCCAGCGGCAGAGTAAAGGTGAGTACCGCCTGCAGTCCGTCACGTTCGAGGCCGTAACCGTCGGGACGATTGTCAAATTTAACCCGCTGACCGTTATGCCACAGCTCGCTGAAATAGTGCTGACCGAGCACGTTGGCCATCACCTCCGCCGCCAGCTTTTTCCAGACTTCGCTGCCCGGTTTGGCGTTTCCGGCATCATAGAGCAGATCCGATGAGGTAATTTCATCCATCGTCCAGCGCATTTTAAAGGCGCTCAGCAGACCGTCCTTGACCACCGGCTCGCTTTGCAGGCTGATGAAGCTATGCGGATGCGCAGCGGCCGACCATGATAAAACCATGAAAAACGCCGCGCTTGTGCATTGTTTCACTCTGTTCATCTGTTCCTCACGTGAAAAATTCTGTGAACTTCGCCAGCAATCCTGAGTAAAAGCGGACGCTCTTCCCTGCCCACGCCGCGGTCATTGTCTATCCTTAGCGGAAACCCTAACTGGAACTTACCAGATGATGACCGTCATTGAACCACCATCTGCGCTTTCCAGTCCACAGCGCCGTAGCCAGGTGCTCCTGATGTTTTATCTGCCCGGACAGTCGGTGACGACTGAACGGCTTGGCAGGATCAACCTCGTTGATGAGACCACGGTCCGGCAGGATATTGAGGAGACCGGACGCGAAATTCAGCGTTACCACCGTTTGACCCTCCAGTCACAGGTGGACGGCAGCTATCGGATTGAAGGCGCCGCGCTCGACCAACGTTTATGTCTGCTGCATGCGCTGCGGCGGGGGCTGCGCCTCTGCCCACAGTTCGTTAATCATCATTTTACCCCGGCGCTGAAAACGCAGCTTAAACAGGAAGGCATTGCCCGCACCTTATACGATGATACCAATCTGCAGGCGCTGGTGAACCGCTGCGCGCGGGCGCTCAATCGCCAGTTTGACTGCCGCGACGTGCAGTTTCTGCGCTTGTACCTGCAGTACTGTCTGCTCGAACATCACCGGGGATACTCTCCGGACTTCAATGAGGAACAGCAACGCTGGGCTCAAACCGCCGCCGAGTTCACCCTGGCGCAGGAGATTGTCCGCCACTGGCAGCGTCGGGTCGGCGCTCCGCCCCATGTCGGAGAACCTTTTTTCCTCTCGCTGCTGTTTATGTTGCTCAAAACCCCCGACCCGGTCCGCGACGGTCACCCGCACGATCGCCGCCTGCGGCTGGCTATCTCCGGCCTGATCCACCGCTTCCAGATCCTCGCTGGCAGAGCGTTCAGTGATGAGCAGGGGCTCAGCGATCAACTCTATATTCATTTGTCGCAGGCGTTGATCCGCAGCGTGTTTGCTATCGGCATCGACAGCACGCTCACAGAGGAAGTGACCCGGCTCTACCCTCGCTTACTGCGTACCACCCAGGCGGCATTGAGCGAATTCGAGGAGGCCTGGCACATCCGTTTTAATGAGGAAGAGACCGGTTTAATCGCGGTGATCTTTGGCGCCTGGCTGATGCAGAAAAGCGACCTGCACGAGAAACAGGTGCTGTTGCTAACCGATGACAACCCAGCTATTGAAGAGGCCCTGGAACAACAGCTGCGCGAACTAACGCTGCTGCCGCTGAATATCAAATACCAGAGCGTAGAGCGCTTTCAGAAGGAAGGTGCGCCCAAAGGGGTGACGCTTATCGTCACCCCCTATGCGACGGCGCTGCCGCTGTTTTCGCCGCCGCTGATCCACGCGGAGAACTACTTCACTGAACGCCAGCAGCAGCATATCTGCGCCATGCTCGAGGACTAGGCCGCCACCGCTTTTGGCCGTATAGCCATCGCCGGGAGCGTCAGCAGGGCCATCACCCAGAATACGCCCTGGTGCAGGTGCTGATAGAGGAAACCGGCGAAGACGGTCATGATGGCAATACTGCCGCCCATCGCCACCGCGGAGTAGACGGCCTGCAGACGGATCACTTCGCTACCCTGACGGGCGGCGATATAGCGCATCGCCGCCAGATGACACACCGTGAAGGTGCCACAGTGAAGGATCTGCGCAAGGATGAGTCCCGGCAGCGCCGTGGTCCAGCCCATCAGTCCCCAGCGAATCAGCCCGCAGGCGGCGGAGAGCAACAGCAGGTCGCGGGCGCTGAAGCGGCGGAACACCTTTTTACTCAACGCGAAGATCACCACTTCCGCCACCACGCCTAACGACCACAGATAACCGACCGCCGAGGCGGAATAGCCGGCCTGCTGCCAGTAGATGGCGCTAAAGCCATAGTAGGCGGCATGCGCTCCCTGCAGCAGACAAACGCAGGCGAGAAAGCGCCAGCTTTGGCGCACCAGCGTCAGCCAGGCCGCCATTCCGGCCCCCTGCTGCTGGCGCGACTCCCCCTGGGGCATCACCGACGGCTTAAGCAGCATGCCGAGCAGCATCGAGGCGACCCCCAGGCTTAGCATCAGCAGGATCGCCCGGTAATCGAACAGGCTCACCAGCTTGCCGGTCAGCGCCGAACCAATTACAAAGGCAATAGAGCCCCATAGCCGCACCCGGCCATAGTCCATGGTGATCTGCTTTTGCCAGGTATTGGCCAGAGCATCCGTCAGCGGCACCAGCGGCGAAAAGAACAGGTTGAAGCCGATGATGATCGCCAGCAGCCATGCTACGTGGCTGCCGGCCCAGAAGGCCAGCGCGAAGAGCAAGGTTAACAGCGCCAGCACGCGCAGCGCGGCGATCAGCCGGGAGGGATCGCTCACCCGCGGGGCAATCAGCAGACTGCCGAGAAAACGGGCCACCAGACCGGCGCCAAGCAAAATGCCGATGGTTTCCGGAGTCAGCCCGTTTCCGGCCAGCCAGACGCTCCAGAAGGGCAGAAAAATACCGTAGCTAAAAAAGTAGGTGAAATAACTGAGCGCCAGCCAGCGCGTGGAGTGCAAGACCATGATTTCCTCCCGAATGGTGGCGACAGTCTGGCGATAAACCCCGGCGGGCGCAAGATGCTCTTGTCTGCTGATAGCTCGTTATTTATGCCCCCTCGATGATGATTTTCAGCGAAAAATTCAGCTTCTCTCCCGCGCCTAAAACTCGCAGCCCCGGCTGCCCGTCCATGTTGTGGGCGTTTACCGGATGGCTTTGCGGCTCGAGGCAAAGGAATGATTCACCTTGCATTCTGAACAGCATCAACCACGGAGTTTGCGATAGAATTGTGATATTCATCACGTCATTGCTTACCCTCGCCCGCCCGCCCCAGCCGGAATAACCCACGTTCAGCCAACGATCTTCACCGAACTGAGCCACGCTGAAATTGGCATAGTCGGGCAAGTTTCCTTGCCAGTTGAGAGGTAAGTGATTCTCCCCTTCCGGCCAGTAACCGCTGACCTGGAACTGAACCTTGCTGCGTTCATCGAAAGGGAAAAAGGGATGAAAGCCGCAGCCGTAAAGCGCAGGGACCTCCCCATAGTGGGTAAGCGTTAGCTCCGCTATCAGCTGGTTACGCAGCAACTGGTAGCGGAGCTGCGCCAGATAATCGAAACCGCAGGCATGCTGCCGACGCAGCTGTAATACACAATACTCTGCGCCGCACTCAATAATATCCCAGCGCTGTAACCAGCCGTCACCGTGAAGAAAGAAATACTCGTCGGCATGGTGGCGAGGCAGGACAATCTCCTGCCCATGAAAAATAAAACGGTTGCCGGCGACGCGATTGGCCAATGGCAGCATCGGAAACATGCCGCCGGCGGGATTTTCATATAGCACCGGCGCTTGATATTGCCGCGAGAATAAACTTTGCACTTTGCCGCCCAGAGAAGAGACGCACATCCGCAGATGCGCGTTCTCCAGAATCCACTCTTCCGCCATTAGCGCATCTGCTCCTGCTTCGCCGCATTAACGCCCGTATGACGCTGCGCCAGCTGCTCTTCCAGCGCTTCGAGGGTGATACCTTTCGTTTCCGGGACGTTGCGCAGGATATAGAGGTAGCCGGCAGCGCAAATGACACCATACAGCAGGAAGCTTCCTGCCGCGCCCAGACCGGCATTAAGCAGCGGGAAAGTATAGGTTAACAGGAAACAGGCGATCCACAGCGCCAGGGTACCTAAAGACATCGCGAGTCCACGTACGCGGTTGGGAAAAATCTCCGCCAGCAGCACCCAGGTCACCGGCGCCAGGGTCAACGCATAAATAGCAATCGCCGCCAGCACCAGCAACAGTACCGGCCACCCCATAATGCCCATGGCGTAAGCGCCGGCGATCAGCACATAGATCAGCGTCAATCCCGAAGCGCCAAGCAGCATTAATTTACGGCGACCGATTTTATCCACCAGCGGCAGCGCCGCAATGGTAAAGACCAGATTAACGACGCCCGTCGCGACGATCGATTTCAGCGTGCTGTTAATATCGAACCCCGCCGAGGCAAAAATCTCCTGAGCGTAGTTAAAGATGACGTTAATCCCACACCACTGCTGGAATATGGCGAGCACCATGCCAATGATCACAATCGGTTTCACCTGGGGAGCCAACAGCGCGCCATAGGAGACTTTATTGTTATCCTTTTCCAGGGTATGCGCGATTTCACGCAGGATCCTGTCGGCATAGTCGGCAGAACCAATGCGTTCCAGCGCAGCCCGGGCGCGCTCCGGTTTACCGGCCTTCATGAGCCAGCGCGGCGACTCGGGGACAAAAAACATCAGGACCAGAAACGCCAGCGCCGGCACCAGTTCCGCACCGAACATCCAGCGCCAGCCCATCTGCCCATTCCAGCTGTCCACAATCATCTGCTGCGTCGCCCCCGGCTCCACCGGTTCAGCAATCATCAGATTGATTAACTGAGCGGCCAGCACGCCAATCACGATGGTGAGCTGATTGACCGCGACAAAACGTCCTCTTTTCTCTGCCGGACTGACTTCGGCAATGTAAAGCGGGCTGAGAGCGGAAGCCAGACCAATCCCTACGCCGCCCACAATGCGGTAAATCACAAACATATCGAAATGACTGGCGACCGCCGTCCCCCAGGCCGACGCGCTGAACAGCACAGCGGAAAGAATTAATGGCAGCTTGCGCCCCAGTTTGTCTGCGCACCATCCCGAAATTAATGCGCCGAAAATACAGCCCAACAGCGCTGAGCTCATCGCCCAGCCGGACTGCGCCGGGTCCGTAATTGAAAACCAGGCTTCATAAAATGGCTTAGCGCCGCCAATCACCACCCAGTCATAGCCAAACAGTAAACCACCGCAGGCGGCGACCAGACAAATCGTCCAGACGTAGCCCATTTTGAGATGTGTCTGCGCGTTGTTCATAATGATTCCTCTATAAGGGAAACGCAGGGAACAGTAGGGTTCAGGCGGGCCGAGCCCGCCCATTGAGGTTCAGGAAAAAATGCCGCTTTGCAGGGCATGGCGAATCAGATGCGCCTTATCATGAGCCGGATTTATTTGCAGAAGCTGCTGCATCCTCTGCTGGCAGGCGGATACGTTGCCCAGCCCCAGATGGCCCAACGCTTCAATAAACAAGCAGTGCTGCTGATGTCTCTGCTGCGCTGATACATCGAGAACCACCAGGTCCGGAAGAGAGACGGCAAAAAAATCGACTTGCGGAACGTCATCCCGATGCTGCGCGGCCCAGTCGATAAAATGGCGAAAGTGCTGCTCGGCCTGCGCTGGGTTACCGCTCTTACGCAGCGCAATGCCCTGCCAGAAAAGATAATCGGCGGGTTGATCGTTGTAGTACCGCCCGGCGTCCAGCGTTGAGCCCCCTTGCCGGGCAAGCTGGTAATATTCCGCCGCCTGCTGCGCATCCCCAGCCTGTTCTGCGCAGTAGCCCAGCAAATACCAGATATCGTTATCCGTTTGCCCAGGCAGTCGCCCCTCCCCCAGATTGTCGGGATAGCGTAATGCGGCTTTCAGACAGTCCGTGGCCTGTTTAAACGTCCCACGCTCGATGAACTGTAATGCCCGATGGAGCTGATTGAGCAAATACTGGCCGGTGATTTTCCCTTCTCCTCCTTCCCAGGGATGGAATACGCGCGTATCCAGAATCGCGGCGGCATCGGCATAATGACCGGACGCGTTCCACAGGCTTAGCAGCTCAGCGGTCAGGTCGTCCCGCTTCAGCACCACGGCTTTACGTTCCACCAGCGTCGTCAGTCGCTCATGTACCGGCCTGGCCAGTAATTTTTGCAAAAAATCGAGTTCAAACAGGAAGCGCGCATTGTCCGGCTCCAGCGCTACGGCGCTCTGCAGATAAGCCAGCGCCTGCGTTGCATCCTGCTGTTTATTCCAGGAGTAAACGCCCAGCAGACGATGAGCGGGCGCATAATCGGGAGATTTTTCGAGCGTCTCGCGCCAGCAGCTCACCGCCTCGTCATAGCGACGTTTGCTGTACCAGAAGCAACCGAGTAGATAGCGGGCAAAAGCGCTGTCGCCCAGCGACTGCAGCATCTGAACTTCATCGAGCGAGTTAGGGAAACGAACATTGTGCGCATGGCAGTGCTCGGCGGCGGCAATAAACTGTTGGCGTTCATTGGCATCATCACTTAGCGACGCACGCCAGAGCATCGGCAGCGCTTCCTGACTGTCCAGAACCGCGAGAACCTCTTTCACCGCCGACGTCTGTCCGATAGAGAGCAACCAACCCGCCAGCAGGCTGGCGTTGACCCCTCTGCGCCCCGTGATGCGCAGCAGGGTTTCTCGCGCGTCGTCGCTCCGCTCAATCATCCAGCGCGCGCAGTGCAGCGGATAGCTCAATGGGTATTGCTCAAGAGAGGCGAAAATAAACTCCAGCGCTGCTTTCTTCTGCCCACTGTTGGCTAATGCCAGCGCTTTCAACCCCATCGCCAGAGGATTGCTGGCGTTGAACCGCAGACTGGTGTTTACTTTTTCCAGCGCATCGGCAACATCACCGCGCTTCATCGCCAGCCGCGCCAGCGACCACCAGGCGGCGTCACGGCAGTTACCGCTCCAGGAGGCTTTGTAATAGTGATCCCAGGCGCCTGCATCATCCCCCATCCTTTCCAGCACGCTGGCAAGCAGCATACTGGCTTCGCCATCTCGCGGGTTCTTATTCAAACGATGCGCGCGCTGTAGCGCAGCACGGGCACACTGTTCCGCCAGCGCCCAGTCGGCACTGTTGAACGCCAGGGTACCGAGGGCAACATTATTGCGATAATCCTGCGGATCGAGCTCAACCGCCCGACGATAGTAATCCCCGGCGTAGCGGCTTGCGTGGTTGTATTGTTCAAGGTGCTGGCCGATAAAATAGAGCTCGTCGCCATTGTGGATCGCTTCCGGTAACGCGGGCGCTATAGCTGGTTCGGGCAGCGGCGTCTGTTGGGTAATATGTTCCTGATAATCCAGCAGCGGCTGGTTCTCGGCGGTTTTCACTTTGAGGGTTAAGCGCCCGACGCCATTTTCCGGCAGCGCCTGCTGCCAGCTCTCACCGGGCTTCAGCGTCAGCTGAGTTTCGTACAATGGCTGATGGTCAGCGCTGAGTTCAACCACGATATGATTTAGCGGAGCAATGGCATATACGCCAAGCTGCAGTTGCCCAGACTCGCGAACCAGCTTCAGTGCCAGCTGTGTATTGGCATTTTGCACCATCCCTAACTCGCTGTAGGGAAGGAAATTTTGCACAAACACCTTCTCTTCATAAGGCGCAAGCCACGTAAAGTCGGGCTGGTTATCGGTGAAGACGCCGGTCATCAGCTCAATATAAGGGCCATTTTCATCGGTCAGATTTCGATCCCAGGCCTGGCCAAAATCCCCGTACCCCCAGCTCCACTGTTTCTTGCCAGGAGAGACATGGTGATCGGCAACATGCAGTAACCCGCCTCGCTCGTCATGATGATAAGCGCCGACAAAATCGTAATCCGACTTCTCCGCCATATACGAAGTGGGTACCGGGACGTTTTTATAACGGGAGATATCAACCCCCGCAGAATAGTCCACTTTGTAGTAGGTACCGGTGGCAATCGGGAAAGCGGAAACATCACGCTTACCATGGTCGAATACAGCGGTGACATCGGGTGGGAATACACTCTGGTGGGCATCGCCGCCTTTTACTGCAGGGTTGGCCCACCACAGGAAATGGCGCGGCGTGGCGTTACCATTGAAGATCTTGCCAGTGATTTCAATCAGCGCGCGGTCAGGATAGAGCGTAAACCCGGCCATAACCTGCAAACCGCGCATGGGCTCCGCTTCCCCCATCCATACGGTCTGCGCGCCGTTTTCTCCCTGCTGAATAGAAAAATCGACCGGCTTAAAGGTCGTCGGCCGGTGATGTTGCGGCCAGTTAAATTCGATTCCTCCGGAGATCCAGGGCCCGAGCAGCCCTACCAGGGCTGGCTTAACCACCTCATTGTAATAGACGAAATCACGTTGTTTGACTTTGTCATATGCCCGGTGAATACGGCCGCCAAGCTCCGGTAGCAGCATGACCCGAAGGAAATCATTCTCCATCCACACTGCCTGATAATCGCGCATTTCGCGTTCGCCGGTCAGGGTATCAATCACGCCGTAGGGATAGACGCTGCCGGAAGATCCTTGATAAACACGTTTTTCCAGAAACATAGGGTTCGGATCTTCCGCTCCCGTTGTCCACGTTGGTAATGAAATGATTTCCTGCCAGACCTTAACCGAACCGTACATGATGCCTCCACTAAACAAAACGAAGTAAAAGTTACAATAACAGGAGTCTATATCGCCAATTCGCTGTTAAAATGCGCAATGCTCACGCAATATAGTTAAGGGAGTTAAGTGTATGCAGCGTACTGGCTTTAATAACGCCCGGGTCCGGCAGGCCAATAAGTCGATTTTTCTTTCCCATCTGTGGCGGGAAAAGCAGCTCAGTAAATCACAGCTCTCTCAACTCACCGGTCTCTCCATTCCGGCGGTGAGCAATATTCTGGCCGAGCTGCTTAGCGAGGGATTGATCGGTCACTCAACGGAACACTTGAGCAAACGGGGCGTGAACAGCGGCAGCTACCAGATCCCCGAGCACGGCGCCTGGACACTGTGCATGAATATCACCCCGACCAGCATTGAATATCAGCTTGCCGACGCCCGCCTGCTGGCAGTGGATGGCCATCAGCATTTGCCGGTCAACGCGCCCACTCCTCAGGCCCTGCTTGAGGCCATTGTTGAATGCTGGCGGCATATCCACCGCCGCTACCCGCAGCACAGCATCAATCTCGCCCTTGGCGTGCATGGACAGGTTGATCCGATTACCGGCGTTTCACAAACCATGCCCCAGGCACGCTGGAAAACACCGATCGAAATAAAGTATCTGCTTGAGGAGCGGCTTGGCGTGCAGGTTCGGGTGGATAACGACTGCGTGATGCTGGCGCTGGCGGAGAAGTGGCAGCATCAGGGTACACAGCAGGATTTTTGCGTGATCAACGTCGACTACGGTATCGGCTCGTCATTTGTGATTAACGATCATATTTATCGCGGCAGTCTGTACGGCAGCGGGCAGATTGGGCATACGATTGTCAATCCTGACGGCAACGCCTGCGACTGCGGAAGATACGGTTGCCTCGAAACCGTCGCCTCTCTCAGCGCGCTGAAAAAACAGGCCCGAATGTGGCTCAAAACGCAGCCTGAAGCAACGCTCGCCCCCGAGCAGTTAACCACGGCGTCGCTCATTGAGGCCTGGAAAGAGGGAGATGTGCAAATTCGCGCATGGGTTGATAACGCTGCCAACGCGATTGGCTTAAGCCTCTATAATTTCCTGAATATATTAAACATTAATCAAATCTGGCTTTACGGGCGCAGCTGCGCCTTCGGTGAGCAGTGGCTGGAAAGTATCGTTAAACAAACGGGTTTCAACCCCTTTGACCACCGGGATACGCCGCGAGCGCACGCCACCCAAATTGGCTTTGGCCAGCTGACGCGCGCCCAGCAGCTGATGGGGATAGGTTATCTGTACGTTGAGGAGCAATTGCAGACGCTGGTTTAGTCATAAACGAACGTGGCGGAGCGCAAATTTGTGTATTACGTTTAAATCACACGTCTCTCATAACGAGCTGATTATGAACACACTCCGCTATTTTGATTTTGGCGCTTCCCGCTCTCTGTTGCTGCTTATCGCCCGCATCGCCGTGGTGATTCTGTTTATTCTTTTTGGCTACCCCAAACTGCTGGGCTTTGACGGTACGGTGCAGTACATGGCCGCCTCCGGCGCGCCGATGCCGACCCTGGCGGCGATTATCGCCGTCATTATGGAAGTGCCTGCCGCGATTCTGATTGTGCTCGGCTTTTTCACCCGCCCGCTGGCGGTCATCTTTATTTTCTACACTCTGGGCACGGCGGTGATTGGCCATCACTACTGGGATATGACTGGCGATGCGGTATTGCCGAACATGATTAACTTCTGGAAAAACGTCAGCATCGCCGGCGCTTTCCTGCTGCTGGCGGTAACCGGCCCCGGGGCGATCTCCCTCGACCGCCGCTAATCTCCAGACGCAAAAAAAAACG
>NZ_GL882823.1:10426-39553 GCF_000195655.1 Klebsiella sp. MS 92-3 | reverse complement strand
TTTTTTTTTGATGTCAACGCTAACGCTTACGCATATACCGGGAAGCGGGCGCAGATATCCAGCACTTTACCTTTCACGCGCTCAATGACCGCGTCGTCATTGATATTGTCCAGCACGTCACACATCCAGCCAGCCAGCTCTTTGACTTCCGCTTCTTTAAAGCCGCGGCGAGTCACTGCCGGAGAACCGATACGGATACCGGAGGTTACGAACGGGCTCTTCGGATCGTTCGGCACGCTGTTTTTGTTGACGGTGATGTTTGCGCGGCCCAGGGCAGCGTCAGCTTCTTTACCGGTCAGGTTTTTATCCACCAGGTCCAGCAGGAACAGGTGGTTCTCAGTACCGCCAGACACCACTTTGTAGCCGCGGTTCAGGAACACTTCCACCATCGCTTTGGCGTTTTTCGCAACCTGCTGCTGGTAAACTTTAAACTCTGGCTCCATTGCTTCTTTTAGCGCCACCGCTTTCGCCGCGATAACGTGCATCAGCGGGCCGCCCTGCGCGCTTGGGAATACCGCAGAGTTCAGTTTCTTATACAGCTCTTCGCTACCGCCTTTCGCCAGAATCAGGCCGCCGCGCGGACCCGCCAGGGTTTTGTGGGTGGTGGTGGTCACAACGTGAGCATGCGGAACCGGGTTCGGGTACACGCCAGCGGCAATCAGGCCTGCCACGTGCGCCATATCGACGAACAGGTAAGCGCCGATGCTGTCAGCGATTTCACGCATTTTCGCCCAGTCAACGATACCGGAGTAAGCGGAGAAACCACCGATGATCATCTTCGGTTTGTGTTCCTGAGCCTGCTTCGCCATGTCGTCATAGTCAATTTTACCGGACTCATCGATACCGTAAGGGATGATGTTGTACAGTTTGCCGGAGAAGTTAACCGGGGAGCCGTGAGTCAGGTGGCCGCCCTGCGCCAGGTTCATACCGAGCACGGTGTCGCCCGGCTGCAGCAGCGCGGTGTAGACGGCAAAGTTAGCCTGGGAGCCGGAGTGCGGCTGGACGTTAGCATAGTCAGCGCCGAACAGTTCTTTCGCGCGGTCGATTGCCAGCTGTTCAACCACGTCGACGTATTCACAGCCGCCGTAGTAACGCTTGCCCGGATACCCTTCAGCATATTTGTTGGTCAGCTGAGAGCCCTGCGCCTGCATAACGCGCGGACTGGTGTAGTTTTCGGAGGCGATCAGTTCGATGTGCTCTTCCTGACGTACTTTTTCCTGCTCCATAGCCTGCCACAGTTCGGCATCATAATCGGCAATGTTCATTTCACGCTTTAACATCCGCATCTCCTGACTCAGCTAACAATAAAATTTCGGCCTAAAAAGGCGGTCCGATTGGACAACGGCCCACAGTATAACCGAATCATTCTGTGATAACAGGTCTTGACAAAGGATTTTACGCAAACGATTGGCTCCGCATGACACAAGGCTTTGAGCAATAACGCCTCTCTCAGTATCAACGGATTTCTTTTCAGGTTTGTGATGCAAATTCTTCATGTTGTAACTGGATCGGGGGAATGTGTTAAAGAACCATTTACAACGCAGGGTTATTTCTTTAAGATGCATTTAAAATGCATCATTAAGATAACACATAAGGAAGCACGCTATGCTTGACGCTCAAACCATCGCCACGGTAAAAGCCACCATTCCCCTGCTGGTAGAGACCGGCCCGAAATTAACCGCCCATTTCTACGATCGTATGTTCGCGCATAATCCGGAGCTCAAAGAGATCTTCAACATGAGCAACCAGCGCAACGGCGATCAGCGTGAAGCGTTATTCAACGCTATTGCCGCCTACGCCAGCAATATCGATAACCTGCCTGCCCTGCTGCCGGCGGTGGAAAAGATCGCCCAGAAACACACCAGCTTCCAGATCAAACCGGAGCAGTACAATATTGTCGGCAGCCATCTGCTGGCGACCCTCGATGAAATGTTCAGCCCGGGCCAGGAAGTGCTCGATGCCTGGGGTAAAGCCTACGGCGTGCTGGCGAACGTCTTTATCGGCCGTGAAGCCGAGATCTATCAGCAAAACGCCAGTAAAACCGGCGGCTGGGAAGGGACCCGCGCGTTCCGCATCGTGAAGAAAACCCCGCGCAGCCAGCTTATCACCAGCTTTGAGCTCGAACCGGTTGATGGCCAGCCGGTCGCCGATTACCAGCCTGGCCAGTACCTGGCCATCTGGCTGAAACCGGAAGGCTTCGAATATCAGGAAATCCGCCAGTATTCCCTGACCCGCAAAGCGGACGGCAAAGGCTACCGCATTGCGGTTAAACGCGAGGAAGGCGGTCAGGGTTCCAGCTGGCTGCATAACCATGCCAGCGAAGGCGATGTGGTCTATCTGGCCGCCCCGGCGGGAGATTTCTTCCTTAACGTTAAGCCGCAGACGCCGGTCACCCTGCTCTCCGGCGGCGTCGGGCAAACGCCGATGCTGGCGATGCTGGATGCGCTGGCGAAGAGCGGTCATCAGGGTCAGGTGAACTGGTTCCATGCGGCGGAAAATGGCGACGTTCACGCCTTTGCCGATGAAGTGAAGGCGCTCGGCGCGGCGCTGCCGGCGTTTACCTCTCACGTCTGGTATCGCACCCCGACTGAGGCCGACCGTCAGGCTGGACGTTTTGATAGCGAAGGTTTGATGGATTTAGCAGCAGTGGCGGACAATCTTCGCGACCCGCAGATGCAGTATTATCTCTGCGGCCCGGTAGCGTTTATGCAGTTTGCAGCGAAGCAGCTGGTCGAATTAGGGATCAACAAAGACAACATTCATTACGAATGCTTCGGCCCGCATAAGGTGCTGTAAGCCCCGACGATGCGGGGATCTGTACGCCGGGTAAGCGCAGCGCCACCCGGCAATACTGCAGCGAGCGGCGAGCGTTAAATCGCCGCGTCGTCTTCTTCGCCGGTACGAATACGAATGACCCGCGCCACGTCGAAGACAAAGATTTTACCGTCGCCGATTTTACCGGTCTGTGCGGTACGGATGATGGTATCCACACAGGTATCGACGATATCGTCGGTCACCACAATTTCAATTTTTACTTTCGGCAGAAAATCGACCATATACTCGGCACCACGGTACAGTTCGGTGTGCCCTTTCTGGCGGCCAAAGCCTTTCACTTCCGTTACCGTCATCCCGGTGATGCCGACTTCGGCCAGCGCTTCACGCACGTCATCCAGTTTGAAAGGTTTAATAATCGCATCAATCTTTTTCATGGGGTTCCTGTCTTAATCGCGTAACCGGTTGCTTACCGTATCATAACTTGCGCTATAGTGCGGAGCTACTCTTTAAAGTCGTTGGCGTCGAGCTCATGGCGCGACAGCAGCTTATAGAATTCGGTGCGGTTGCGCCCTGCCATCCGCGCGGCGTGAGTGACGTTGCCCTTGGTAATTTGCAGCAGCTTGCGCAGGTAGTTCAGCTCAAACTGATTGCGCGCCTCCACGAAGGTCGGCAGCGCCGTGTTCTCGCCCTCCAGCGCTTGCTCAACCAGCGCGTCGCCGATCACTGGCGACGAAGTCAGGGCCACGCACTGCTCGATCACGTTCACCAGCTGGCGCACGTTGCCCGGCCATTTGGCGGCCATCAGCCGCTTCATTGCATCGCTGGAAAACGCCCGCACGAACGGCTTATGGCGATCGGCGGACTGACGGAGCAGATGGTTGGCCAACAGCGGAATATCTTCCGTGCGTTCGGAGAGCGGCGGTATTTTCAGATTCACTACGTTGAGGCGGTAGAACAGGTCTTCACGAAACTCGCCGCGGGCCATCGCCTTCGGCAGGTCGCGGTGGGTGGCGGAGATAATCCGCACGTTGATTTCGATATCGCGGTTGCTGCCCAGCGGGCGCACCTTGCGCTCCTGCAGGACGCGCAGCAGCTTCACCTGCAACGCAACCGGCATATCACCGATCTCGTCGAGAAACAGCGTACCACCCTCAGCGGCCTGGAATAATCCTTCACGGTTACTGACCGCGCCGGTAAAAGCGCCCCGCGCATGGCCAAACAGTTCGGATTCGAGCAGCTGTTCCGGCAGCGCGCCGCAGTTGATCGCCACGAACGGCTTATCATGACGCGGGCTGGCGTTGTGGATCGCCTGGGCGACGATCTCCTTCCCGGTCCCGCTCTGGCCATTAATCAGTACGCTGACATCCGATTGCGCCACCATCCCGGCCTGCTCAAGCAGGCGCAGCATCAGCGGGCTGCGGGTTACAATCGCCTGGCGCCAGGCTTCGTCGGTGGCCGGCGAGCGCTGCTCCAACGCCTCATCAATGGCTTTATATAAGGCATCTTTATCGACCGGCTTGGTCAGGAAGCTGAACACCCCCTGCTGGGTAGCCGCCACGGCGTCGGGAATCGAACCGTGAGCGGTGAGAATGATCACCGGCATGCCGGGGTGGCCCTTCTGGATCTCGCTAAACAGCTGCAGGCCGTCCATTTCATCCATCCGCAGATCGCTAATCACCAGATCCACTTTCTCACGCCCCAGCACGCGCAGCGCTTCCGGCCCGCTCTCGGCGGTGACCACGCTGTAGCCTTCGCTGACCAGGCGCATGCCCAGTAGCTTCAACAGTCCCGGATCGTCATCCACCAGCAGTAAACGCGCCGGTTTACGGATCGTCATGGATCACCTCCGGCACTTTTTCGCTGCCAAAATTACCGCCCGGCTTGCGGCTGGAGAGCTGGCGTTCGATATCCGTCAGGTTCTCCAGCTTGCGGGTGGTCAGCTCCAGCTGCTCGCGCAGCGCCAGCTCCTGCTGACGCAGTGTCTCCAGTTCGCTATCGCTGGACTGCTGAAGCTTAGCGTAACGGGCACGCTCTTCCACCAGCTGCAGCTGACGGGTCTGGCCGTCGCGCCAGAGCTGATACAGCGGGCGGACCTGAACGGCGATTTGCGGGCTGAAGGTATCGAGACGCGCCACCAGGTCGCGGCGCTCCTCAGGGGTAATTTTAGCATCAGCAAGCAGGATGCCGCGACGGAACGCGTCCTGCCAGCTGTCGTCGGTATGGCGTTTCGCCTCCGCCCGCGCCTGCGCCGGCGCGAGGCGATCGGCACAGTCAATGCCCCGCAGCCAGTAGAGGGGATTTTTGTCGCTGGCATCGCTGCTGTGCGCCCAGATATCCGCGCAGTCTACCGCGACAAAATCGGCCACCTGATGCTGCGCCTGCCCGGGGGCGGCGGTACCTTCCGCGGTATGCGGTGAAAAGCCGGCGGAACACCCCGCCAGCGTCAGACAAGCAATGCCTGAAAGCAGCCATCCGCTGAGGGAACGGCGCCAGGCCAGGAATTGGGACATAGTTCCCCGATATCGATTCATAAGTTGGATTATTCCGGCGCTGAGGGAAGCGTAATGCGAAAACAGACCTGCCCGGCGGGCGCATCAACTAAGCTGAGCTCCCCTTGCATCTGCCGGACGCAGTCGCGGGCGATACTCAACCCCAGTCCACTGCCCTTAACGGCCCCTTTACGCTGGTGACTCCCCTGGTAAAAAGGCTCGAATATCATGTTTTTTTCCGCGGCCGGGATCGGTTCGCCGCTGTTGGCGACATCAATACGCACCTGATCTCCGTGCCGGTAGCTATGGATACGGATGTTACCGGATTCAGCACCATAGTGCACCGCATTGGAGTAGAGATTATCCATTACGCTTATCAATAGCGCAGGCTCTGCCAGGCAACGCCGCGCCTGCAGCGTCAGTTCGGTATGCATCAGTTTAGCCCGCGCGGGCAGGCTGTGCGCCGCCACGACGTTTTCCACCAGTTCCACCAGGTCCACCGCTTCGCGAGCCACCGGGCCGTCGGCCTGTTTTCGGTTATAGTCCAGCAGCTGTTCAATCAGCTTTTGCAGGTTACGGCTACTGCTGTCGAGGATCTCGACAATCTCCTGCTGCTCAGGGGTCAGGGGCCCCGCGACCCGGTCGGCCAACAGCTCGGTACCTTCACGCATACTGGCCAACGGGGTTTTCAGCTCATGCGACAGATGGCGAAGAAATTGATGCCGCTGCGACTCCAGCCACGCCAGGCGCTCGCTGAGCCAGATGATGCGCTTGCCCACCGATCGCAGCTCGCGCGGGCCGGTAAACAATGCGGCGTCGTCCAGCGACTTTCCTGCCCCCAGCTGATTGATCATTCTTTCGATGCCTTTCACCGGGCCGATAATCATGCGGGTGAAGAGTAGCACCAGCGCCAGGCTCAGCAGAAACAGCACCAGCGCCTGCCAGCCGAAAAACTGGCCGCGTTCGGCTATCTCCTGCTGCAGCTGTTGGCCACGAGAATAGACGACCGCCCGGGTCGCCTGCACCATATCGCTGTTATTACTGGCGAAAACTTCCAGTCTGGCGGCTGCCTGGGCATCGGGTCCGCTATTTTTACACTGCAGCTGCGCCAGATCGCTGACATCCTGACGCAGCGCCTGCCAGAGCTTCTCGTCCGGCAGCACGCCGGCGTGGGCGTCCAGCATCTGGCTGTAGCGCTGCCGCTGGTTTTGATAGACGCGCGCCAGCGTCGGATCGTCCAGCACGCAGTACTGGCGATAGCTGCGCTCCATCTCCAGTGCGGCATTGATCATCGCCTCGCTGCGTCGGGCGTCGACCAGGGTGGTACGGTTAATATGCGCCGCCTGGGCGCTAAGGGCGTTCAGGCTCTGCCAGGCCTGCCAGGCCAGCACCAGCAATGGCAGCAGGATCAGCACAAAAGAGAGCGTCACCAGCTGACGCAGCGAACGGGGGAAAAGAGAGAGTCGCTTCAAGGATGTTGTCTCAATCATTAGCTCTAGTCGATGCTAACTGAGGAGCGCGCCGGAGAAAAGCGCTACCGCTGGTTACTGCGCCGCAGAAACAACAAAGCCAGGCGCAAGGCCTGGCTTTGTTCAGGAATGAGGCGGTGCCTTACTCGACGTTTCGCCCGATGTCTGATAAAGCCAGGCTGTTATCAGGAGTTGGACGGCAGGCACCTGTTTGTGCGTCATTCGAAGTTTATGTAGCGCGTCCCGAAGGGGCTGACATAAGAAGGTGAATGAGCCACTGGTTAATATTATGCATGAACTATGCCAGCTCTCAAAACATTTTATTAACATACTGATATATATGACATTAACCGCAAGAACAGTCGAACTACCTCTGTTTATTTTTCACCCGCGTTGTCGCTATTTAGCGACACCAAATAGGCTACCGATTACTCATCATTTAAATCAATAACTTAAGTGTCGCCTATTGACGACACTGCAATATCGCAGTTGTCGGCAATTCCCGACACCCTAGCGTGCCGACCATCACAAATAAAAAAAAGCCCCCTGTCAGGCAGGGGGCTGATACGTTCGCGTGAAGCGCGGCGGGAAGATTAACCCAGCTGTTTACGCGCGTTACGGAAGATACGCATCCACGGGCTATCCTCGCCCCAGTTCTCCGGGTGCCAGGAGTTGCTTACGGTGCGGAAGACGCGTTCCGGGTGCGGCATCATGATGGTCGCGCGCCCGCTTTCGCTGGTCACCGCGGTGATACCGTTCGGGGAACCGTTCGGGTTCGCCGGATAGGTTTCGGTCACTTTGCCGAAGTTATCCACGAAGCGCAGCGCCACCAGACCTTTGCTCTCAAGCTGAGCCAGATGCGCGCTGTCGCGCACTTCCACCTGACCTTCGCCGTGGGAGACCGCAATCGGCATCCGTGAGCCAACCATGCCTTCCAGCAGCAGGGATGGGCTTTGCGTCACTTCCACCAGGCTAAAGCGCGCTTCAAAGCGGTCAGACTGGTTGCGCACAAAGCGCGGCCACAGGTCGCTGCCCGGGATCAGCTCGCGCAGGTTGGACATCATCTGACAGCCGTTGCACACGCCGAGCGCCAGCGTCTGCGGACGATGGAAGAAGGTCGCGAACTCATCGCGCACGCGCTCGTTGAACAGAATCGACTTCGCCCAGCCCTCGCCCGCGCCCAACACGTCGCCGTAGGAGAAGCCGCCGCAGGCTACCAGGGCATGGAAATCGCCCAGACCGGTCCGGCCGGCCAGCAGGTCGCTCATATGCACGTCGATGGCGTCAAAGCCGGCGCGATGGAAGGCGGCCGCCATTTCAACGTGGGAGTTCACCCCCTGCTCGCGCAGGACGGCCACTTTCGGCCGCGCGCCGGTGGCAATGTACGGGGCGGCGACGTCGTCGTTAATATCAAACGAGAGCTTCACATTGAGGCCCGGGTCGGCATCATTGGCTTTCGCCTCATGCTCCTGATCGGCGCAGGCCGGGTTGTCGCGCAGACGCTGCATCTGCCAGGTGGTTTCCGCCCACCACATGCGCAGCGTGGTGCGGCTTTCGCTGAACACCGTCTGACCGCCGGCGGTCAGCACGAAGCGATCGCCCTCAACCGCTTTACCGAGGTAATGCACGCAGTCCGCCAGGCCGTTAACCGCCAGAATGGCTTCCACCGCCTCACGGTCTGCGGCGCGGACCTGAATCACCGCCCCCAGCTCTTCGTTGAACAGCGCGGCCAGATGGTCGTCGCCCAGCGCGGCGATATCCGCTTCCACGCCGCAGTGGCCGGTAAAGGCCATTTCCGCCAGCGTGACAAGCAGACCGCCGTCGGAGCGGTCGTGGTAGGCCAGCAGTTTACGCTGCGCCACCAGGGCCTGCATCGCATTCCAGAAGCCTTTCAGTTGCGCGACATCGCGCACGTCAGCCGGCTTGTCGCCGAGCTGGCGATAGACCTGCGCCAGCGCCGTCGCGCCCAGCGCGTTGTGCCCTTTACCGAGGTCGATCAGCAGCAGGGCGTTATCTTCCGTCGAAAGCTGCGGCGTGACGGTATGACGGACATCTTCGACACGGGCGAAGGCAGAGATGACCAGCGACAGCGGAGAGGTCATCTCGCGCTGCTCGCTGCCTTCCTGCCAGCGGGTTTTCATCGACATCGAGTCTTTACCGACCGGAATGGTCAGGCCCAGCGCCGGGCACAGCTCTTCGCCCACCGCTTTCACCGCCTCATACAGGCCAGCGTCTTCACCCGGGTGGCCGGCGGCGGCCATCCAGTTAGCCGACAGCTTCACGCGGTTCAGCTCGCCAATCTGCGTGGCGGCGATGTTGGTCAGCGCTTCGCCGACCGCCAGACGGCCAGAGGCCGCGAAGTCCAGCAGGGCGACCGGGGCGCGCTCGCCCATCGCCATCGCTTCGCCATAGTAGCTGTCGAGGCTGGCGGTGGTCACCGCGCAGTTGGCCACCGGGATCTGCCACGGGCCAACCATCTGGTCGCGGGCGACCATACCGGTCACGGTGCGGTCGCCGATGGTGACGAGGAAGGTTTTCTCGGCCACCGTCGGCAGATGCAGAACGCGGTTAACCGCATCGGCAAGGGTAATCGGTTGGCGATCCAGTGCACTACCCTGAGCTTTCAGAGTCTGCACGTCGCGGGTCATTTTCGGCGTTTTGCCGAGCAGGACGTCCAGCGGCAGGTCGATCGGCTGATCGTTAAAGTGGCTGTCGCTCAGGCTCAGATGCTGCTCAGCGGTGGCTTCGCCGATAACGGCATAAGGCGCGCGCTCGCGGCGGCACAGTTCGTCGAACAGCGGCAGCTGCTCCGGGGCGACCGCCAGAACATAACGTTCCTGCGATTCGTTACACCAGATCTCCAGCGGACTCATCCCTGGCTCATCGCTGAGAATATCGCGCAGCTGGAATTTACCGCCGCGGCCGCCGTCGCTCACCAGCTCCGGCATAGCGTTGGAGAGACCGCCGGCGCCAACGTCGTGGATAAAGAGGATCGGGTTGGCGTCGCCCAACTGCCAGCAGCGGTCGATCACTTCCTGACAGCGGCGCTCCATTTCCGGGTTGTCACGCTGTACGGAGGCGAAATCGAGATCGGCATCGGACTGGCCGGAGGCCATAGAAGACGCCGCGCCGCCGCCGAGGCCGATGTTCATCGCCGGGCCGCCCAGCACGATCAGCTTCGCGCCGACGGTAATATCGCCCTTCTGCACGTGCTCACCGCGGATGTTGCCGATACCGCCGGCCAGCATGATCGGTTTGTGGTAGCCACGCAGCTCTTCGCCATTGTGGCTGGTGACTTTCTCTTCATAGGTGCGGAAGTAGCCGTTCAGCGCCGGACGACCAAATTCGTTGTTAAACGCCGCGCCGCCCAGCGGGCCTTCGGTCATGATGTCCAGGGCGGTGACAATGCGATCCGGTTTACCGAAATCTTCTTCCCACGGCTGTTCGAAGCCCGGGATACGCAGGTTGGAAACCGAGAAGCCCACCAGGCCCGCTTTCGGCTTCGCGCCGCGGCCGGTGGCGCCTTCATCACGGATTTCGCCCCCGGAGCCGGTTGCCGCGCCCGGCCATGGAGAGATGGCCGTCGGGTGGTTATGGGTTTCCACCTTCATCAGAATGTGCGCCGGCTCCTGATGGAAGTCGTAGCGTCCGGTCTGATGGTCGGCGAAATAGCGCCCGACTTCAGACCCTTCCATCACCGCGGCATTATCTTTATAGGCCGACAGCACGTAGTCCGGCGTTTTTTCAAAGGTGTTTTTGATCATTTTGAACAGCGACTTCGGCTGCTGTTCGCCGTCGATGATCCAGTCGGCGTTGAAAATCTTGTGGCGACAGTGCTCTGAGTTCGCCTGGGCGAACATATACAGCTCGATATCGTTCGGGTTGCGTCCCAGGCGGGTAAACGCATCCTGCAGGTAGTCAATTTCGTCGTCGGCCAGCGCCAGACCCAGACGGAGGTTGGCGTCAATCAGCGCCTGACGCCCTTCGCCCAGCAGGTCGACGCTGGTGACCGGCGTCGGCTGATGGTGAGCAAACAGCTTCTCGCCCGCTTCCAGCTCGTCGAAGACGCTCTCCATCATGCGGTCGTGCAGCTCCGCCGCCACCGCGGCCCACTGCGCTTCGGTCAGGGTTGAGGCTTCAACGTAATACGCCACGCCGCGCTCAAGACGCACAACCTGCGCCAGACCGCAGTTGTGAGCGATATCGGTAGCTTTAGAAGACCAGGGAGAGATGGTGCCAGGGCGAGGGGTCACGAGCAGTAATTTACCGGTCGGGGTATGGCTGCTTAAGCTCGGGCCATACTGAAGCAGTCGCGCCAGGCGCTCGCGATCGTCAGCGCTCAGCGGGGCATTCAGATCGGCAAAATGAATATATTCGGCATATATGGCGCTTACCGGAAGGTTGGCCGCCTGAAATCGTGCCAGCAGTTTATTAATACGGAATGCCGACAGTGCAGGTGAACCACGCAAAATTTCCATCATAAGTCTCTCGTCTTCGAAGCTTTCAGGGTGAGCCAGGGGGGGAAACGGGCGTCATTATAGTGAATCCTGCGCCCCGACGAAACCGTTTGCGTAGAAATAAAATCATTGATGCTGTTTATCAATAAATGTGACGACCATCGCGAATAAGTTGCCAACTGGCGCATTATTAAGCAGAATGCCGCACATTCGACGACAACCTTGCGTTTTTTCCGGACATCGCCTGCTGAGGAACCTGAAGCTGCAGAAGATTAACTCTCTGAAAAAATTAAAGATTAATTATCTGCTGATCGGCATTGTCCCCCTTTTGCGGGCGGCGGCCCTGGGGCCGTCGATCCCCTGGTCTGGTAAACCCGAGAACCGGGTGGCGGGCATTATCGCTCGCGGCGAGCTGCGCATCAGCACTATCAACTCGCCAATGACCTTCGCCACCATGAACAATAAAGCGTTCGGTCTGGATTATGAACTGGCGAAGCAGTTTGCCGACTACCTTGGCGTAACGCTTAAGATAACCGTCCGGCAAAACATCAGCCAGCTGTTTGACGACCTCGACGACGGTCAGGCCGATATGCTGGCCGCCGGACTGGTCTATAACCAGGAGCGAGTGAAAAACTATCAGGCCGGCCCCACCTACTATTCTGTTTCGCAACAGCTGGTCTACCGCGTCGGCAATACCCGGCCGCGCACCCTCGCGGCGCTGACCGCCGAGCAGCTCACTATCGCTCCGGGCCACGTGGCGATCAACGACCTGCAGACCTTAAAAGCCGAGAAATACCCGGATCTTGCCTGGCGCGTGGACGAAAAACGCGGTACCACGGCGCTGATGCAGGCGGTGATTGACGGTAAACTTGATTACACCATCGCTGACTCGGTGGCCGTCAGCCTGTTTCAGCGCGTCCATCCGGAGCTGGCGGTGGCCCTCGATATCACCGACGAACAGCCGGTCACCTGGTTTAGCGCACGGGACGACGATAATTCGCTGTCGGCGGCAATGCTTGATTTCTTCAACAACATCAATGAAGACGGGACGCTGGCGCGCCTCGAGGAGAAGTACCTCGGCCACGGCAACGATTTCGATTATGTCGATACCCGCACCTTCCTGCGCGCGGTGGAAAATATTCTTCCGGAGGTGCAGCCGCTGTTTGAAAAATACGCCCGCGAGATTGACTGGCGCCTGCTGGCCGCCATCGCCTGGCAGGAATCCCACTGGGATCCGCAGGCCACCTCCCCCACCGGCGTGCGCGGTATGATGATGCTCACACGCAATACGGCGCAAAGCCTGGGTCTAACCGACCGCACCGATGCGGCGCAGAGTATCGACGGCGGCATGCGCTACCTGCAGGATATGATGGATAAAGTGCCGGATTCGATCCCGAAAGATGAACGCATCTGGTTTGCGCTGGCCGCTTATAATATGGGTTATGCCCATATGCTGGACGCCATGGCGCTCACCCGCAAACAGAAAGGCAATCCTAACAGCTGGGCGGACGTTAAGCTGCGTTTACCGTTGCTGAGCCAGAAACCCTATTACAGCAAACTAAAATACGGCTATGCCCGCGGCCATGAGGCCTACGCCTATGTGGAAAACATCCGCAAATATCAGATAAGCCTTGTCGGCTATTTGTCAGAGAAGGAGCGCCAGCAGCAGCAAACGCTGGCCCTGGCGGAGGATTACCCGGCCGTGCTCCCCAATGAGCTCGAACAGCCGCAGGAGACCACCCTGCCCTTTTTCAAGTTTCGCGCCGATAAGCAGATGGATAATGCCCGGATGAAACTCCCCGGCCACCTGTATTAACTTTCCCCGGTCTGCTCCCGGGCTTTCTTCAGCGCTTTTTTCTCTTCCCGCCGCCAGCGGAAGAAGTCGCTCAGCATGGCAGAGCAGGACTCTGCCAGCACGCCTTCGCTAATCTCAACCCGATGGTTCATTCCCGGGTGGTGCAGAACATCCATCAGCGAGCCGACGGCGCCGGTCTTGGCATCCCTGGCGCCAAACACCAGGCGGGCGATACGGCTGTGCACCATCGCGCCCGCGCACATGACGCAGGGCTCGAGGGTCACGTACAGCGTGGCGTCGATCAGGCGGTAGTTTTGCAGCACCAGTCCGCCCTGGCGTAAGGCCATGATCTCCGCATGGGCGGTGGGGTCGTGACGGCCTATCGGCCGGTTCCAGCCCTCGCCAATGACCTGATTGTTATGCACCAGCACCGCGCCCACCGGCACCTCGCCCTCTTCCCAGGCGCGTTTCGCCAGCGTCAGGGCATGACGCATCCAGTATTCATCATTGAGTTCGAGGTCAGACACAGCGGCCACTCCAGCAGAAAAAGCGGGGCGCATTATACATGGGCGCTATCAATTACACACTATTACTCCAGCTGCTGAAGCTCTCCCTGAGGGGTTACCCGCCAGCGATGCTGGCAAAAGCCGAGCAATGGATTATCCTGCTCACTATCGCTATAGCCGCTATACAGCCGCAGCGGGGCGCCAATCTTTTTCTCCAGCTGTACCACCTTTTCATGCCCCAGGCAGCGCAGGGTCAATACCCAGCCGCCCCAGCGGCGCGCGGTGCGGCTGGCTATCAGATTCACCCGCGGCAACCAGAGGGTATCGCGATAGACCTGCTCCACCAGCGACTGCGGCGAGCCGGTGATCAACCAGACGTCGGCATCGGTGCTGGTCAGGTAGGCGGTAAGCCGCGCATGAACTACCGGAAACGCCGTCACATGATGGCGAAACCAGCCGACAAACTCCGCTTCCAGCCGCTTCAGCACCGCCTCGCGGCGGCCAAAGGTTGTCGCCCACAGCAGGAGGCTCATCGGCCAGCGCGCCGCCCGTCCGCTCACTGCCAGTCCGGCAAGGATCACCGGCCCCATCGCCACCACCAGCAACAGGTTCAGCGGCAAATGGCGCAGCAGATAGCGCAGAAAACTGCCGAACATATCCTGTTGGTGTAAGGTTCCGTCCAGATCGAAAAACACCACTCTCCGTTCAGTGTGCTGCAAACTGCCTCCTTTATCTCAGAACTCGCTTCTCGTTAGGGTAAGCTTAACAGCCTGACGCCATGTCGAGGGAAAACATCCCCTGCCGTTAAGAAAGAATTAAAGTAGCAGGCGAAGGAAAAATTGTGGCTTAAGAATTTTTAATTCATGGTATACCCCTTATAATCGAATAAAAATTCTGTCAGTCACGAGCCGGACGGCTCCAGCGGAGCTCCAATGAACTGTTTAACGCGTATTCGTCAGCGCTATCCCACCCTGGCGGCGAGCGACAAAAAGTTGGCCGATTATATTCTAAGCCAGCCCGATGAGACCCGGCACCTCAGCTCGCAGCAGCTGGCAGCGGAAGCCGGTGTGAGTCAGTCCAGCGTGGTTAAATTTGCCCAGAAGCTGGGATTCAAAGGCTTTCCGGCGCTGAAGCTGGCCCTTAGTGAAGCGCTGGCGAGTAGCCCGGATCCGCACTCCGTCCCGGTGCATAACCACATTCGCGGTGACGATCCGCTGCGTCTGGTCGGCGAGAAACTCATTAAAGACAATGTCGCCGCCATGCATGCCTCGCTGGACGTCAACACTGAAGAGACGCTACGGGAAGCCGTCACGCTGCTGCGCAACGCCCGGCGAGTGATCGTCACCGGGATTGGCGCCTCCGGCTTGGTGGCGCGTAACTTTAGCTGGAAGCTGATGAAGATCGGCATCAACGCTGTTTCTGAGCAGGATATGCATGCCCTGCTGGCGACGGTGCAGGCCATGTCCAGCGACGATCTTCTGCTGGCGATCTCTTACTCCGGCGAGCGCCGGGAGATCAATATGGCGGCCGGTGAAGCGCTGCGCGTCGGCTGTAAGATCCTGGCGATCACCGGGTTTAGCCCGAACGCCCTGCAACAGCAGGCGACCCACTGCCTGTATACTATCGCCGAAGAGCAGGCGACGCGCAGCGCGGCCATCTCCTCCACCAGCGCGCAAATGATGCTCACCGATCTGCTGTTTATGGGGCTGGTGCAGCAGGATCTGGAGCGGGCGCCGGAGCGCATTCGCCATAGCGAAGCGCTGGTGAAAAAGCTGGTCTGAGCAGAAAATGGGCGTATAATGCCCGCCCTGTTTGTGTTGTTTCTGAGACTTTCCTGATGGCGCTGTTAATTACCAAAAAATGCATCAACTGCGATATGTGCGAGCCGGAGTGCCCGAATGAGGCCATTTCGATGGGTGACAGCATTTATGAGATTAACAGCGACCGCTGCACCGAGTGCGTGGGTCATTACGACACGCCAACCTGCCAGAAAGTGTGCCCGATCCCGAATACGATCCTGAAAGATCCGGCACACGTCGAGAGTGAAGAACAGCTGTGGGATAAATTCGTGCTGATGCACCACGCGGATAAAATTTAACCGCCCTCCTGGCTAGCTTTCGACAATCACCGTGGCGCAGGCGTAGTGGCGTTCATCAGCGAGAGTAACGTGAATAGCGCTTACTCCCATGCGTTCAGCTAAAAGGTTTGCTTCACCCCATAGCCGCAGCTTCGGCTTGCCCAGCTCGTCGTTGTAAACCTCGAACTGGTTAAACGCCAGCCCGTTACGGATCCCGGTTCCCAGCGCTTTCGCCGCCGCTTCCTTGACCGCAAAGCGTTTCGCCAGGAAACGCACCGGCTGCTGGTGCTGCTCCCAGATGCTCCATTCATGGTCGCTCAGCACCCGACGGGCAAGGCGATCGCCGCTGCGGGCGATCACTGCTTCGATGCGGGCAATCTCGACGATGTCGGTACCCAACCCGAGAATGGCCATTAGCCGCGCACTTCCAGCATCAGACGCTTCATTTCCGCCACCGCCTCTTTCAGGCCGCTCATCACCGCACGGCCAATAATCGCGTGACCGATATTCAGCTCATGCATTTCCGGCAGCGCAGCAATCGCTTTCACGTTGTGGTAGGTCAGACCGTGGCCGGCATTCACCTTCAGGCCGAGGCTGGCGGCGTAGGTGGCCGCTTTGGCAATACGTTCCAGCTCCCTGGCCTGCTCGGCGTCGGTTTTGGCATCGGCATAGCAGCCGGTGTGGATTTCGATATAGGGCGCGCCAACGTCTGCCGCCGCTTTGATCTGCGCTTCATCCGCATCGATAAACAGGGAGACCAGGATGCCGGCATCCGCCAGGCGTTGACAGGCATCGCGCATCTTGTCGCGCTGGCCGGCGACGTCCAGCCCGCCTTCGGTGGTCACTTCCTGACGCTTCTCCGGCACCAGGCAGCAGAAGTGCGGTTTGGTTTCGCAGGCGATCGTCAGCATCTCTTCGGTGACCGCCATTTCAAGATTCATGCGGGTGTGCAGCGTCTGGCGCAGGATACGCACATCGCGATCGGTAATATGGCGACGGTCTTCGCGCAGATGCACGGTAATGCCGTCGGCGCCGGCCTGTTCGGCAATGAAAGCCGCCTGAACCGGATCCGGGTAAGCGGTGCCGCGGGCGTTACGCAAGGTCGCGATATGGTCAATATTGACCCCTAACAATAATTCAGCCATGACAATCCTCGTTAATCATTATTCGTATTATCGGCTCGCGCCTTTCGCGCGGGCATAAACTGGCGAAACAACTCCCGGCTCTTGAGCGGTTTGCCGCCGAGATAGGGCTTCAGGGCGATACGGGTAAAGCGCTTCGCGGCGCGCAGCGTATCAACATCAGGAAACTCGCGACTCGCCAATGCTTTCAAATGGTGCCCGGTAAACGTGTTGTTATCAATCACCAGGCTGGCAATAAAGCCTTTTTCTTCACGATAGCGGTAGGTCATGGTGTCGTCTACCGGCTCGCCGCTCCCGGCGCAGTGGAGAAAATCCACGCCATACCCCAGGTGCCCGAGCAGCGCCAGCTCAAAACGCCGCAGCGCGGGCTCCGGCGAGCCGCTGGCCCCGGCGAGCGCCTGAATGCAGTGCAGGTAGTCGAAAAAGAGTTCGGAGAAGCGTGTTTCGTGCTCCAGCACGCGGGAGATAAGCTCGTTAACGTAGAGACCGCTGTAGAGGGTGATGCCGCTGAGCGGCAGCGCCAGCGAAACGGCTTCCGCGCTGCGCAGGGTTTTGACTTCGCCGCGACCGCCGAAGCGAACCAGCAAGGGGGTAAAGGGCTGTAAAGCGCCTTTGAGATTAGAGCGTTTGGAGCGTGCGCCCTTGGCAACCAGGCGCACACGACCGGATTCTTCCGTGAAGACGTCCAGCATCAGGCTGGTTTCGCTCCACGGACGGCTATGCAGGACAAAGGCGCGCTGCCATCCATCCACGTTGCGTTAACTCAGAGGTCGTCAACGTAACCGAGACTGCGCAGGGCGCGCTCGTCATCGGCCCAGCCGGATTTCACTTTCACCCACAGCTCGAGGTGCACCGGCGCTTCAAACATCTCCTGCATGTCCTTACGCGCTTCGATACCGATGGTTTTAATTTTGGCGCCTTTGTTGCCAATCACCATCTTTTTCTGCCCTTCGCGCTCGACGAGGATCAGGCCGTTGATATCGTAACCGCCGCGCTCGTTGCTGACGAAACGTTCGATTTCCACGGTGACGGAGTACGGCAGCTCAGCGCCGAGGAAACGCATCAGTTTTTCACGGATGATTTCGGAGGCCATAAAGCGTTGTGAGCGATCGGTAATATAATCTTCCGGGAAGTGATGGATCGCTTCCGGCAGATGCTTACGCACGATCGCCGCGATGGTATCAACGTTGGTGCCGGTTTCCGCTGAGATCGGTACGATATCGAGGAAATTCATCTGGCTGGCGAGGAACTGCAGGTGCGGTAACAGATCCGCTTTTTCCTGCACGTTATCCACCTTGTTGACCGCGAGGATCACCGGCGCTTTCGCGTCGCGCAGCTTGTTGAGCACCATCTCATCGTCCTGCGTCCAGCGAGTGCCTTCAACCACGAAGATGACCAGTTCCACGTCGCCAATCGAACTGCTGGCTGCTTTGTTCATTAAGCGGTTAATGGCACGCTTCTCTTCCATATGCAGGCCCGGAGTATCAACGTAAATCGCCTGATACGGCCCTTCGGTATGGATACCGACGATGCGGTGACGGGTGGTCTGCGCTTTACGGGAGGTGATCGAGATCTTCTGCCCAAGCAGCTTATTCAACAGCGTGGATTTGCCAACGTTTGGACGACCCACGATGGCGACAAACCCACAATAACTTTTTTCTTCGCTCATTCCAGCTCCAGCTTTTTCAGCGCCTGTTCGGCGGCAGCCTGCTCCGCCTTACGACGGCTGGAACCTGTGCCAACCACCGGTTCACTCAGGCCACTGACCTGGCAGTGGATAGTAAATTCCTGATCGTGCGCTTCGCCGCGAACCTGGACCACCAGGTAAGACGGCAGCGGCAGATGACGTCCCTGCAGATACTCCTGCAGACGCGTCTTCGGATCCTTTTGCTTATCGCCCGGACTGATTTCGTCCAGACGGGTCTGGTACCAGGAGAGGATTAAGCGTTCAACGTTCTGAATATCACTGTCGAGGAAAACCCCGCCAATTAACGCTTCAACGGTATCCGCGAGAATCGATTCGCGACGGAAACCGCCGCTTTTCAGCTCTCCCGGCCCGAGGCGCAGACACTCGCCCAGCTCAAACTCGCGGGCGATCTCCGCCAGCGTGTTGCCGCGCACCAGCGTCGCGCGCATACGGCTCATATCGCCTTCATCGACACGAGGAAAGCGATGATACAGCGCATTCGCGATCACGAAACTTAAAATGGAGTCACCTAAAAATTCCAGGCGCTCATTATGTTTGCTGCTGGCACTGCGGTGAGTTAATGCCTGTTGCAACAGCTCCTGATGATGAAAAGTGTAGCCCAGCTTTCGTTGAAGCCGATTAATTACGATGGGGTTCATGCGTTACCAATAAATGAATGCGTCAAAGATGCAGCACACGAAACCGACCTGAGCATTCGCTTCAAACAGTAATTTGAAACAGACCAATACGCTTTCGTGTGCAGTGTCACCCGGCAGAGCGACAACCAAAAACTTCGGGGGGATATTCTATACGCAACGACACGGGATGTCGTTAGTTTGAATGGATTTAAATACTAAATAATTCACGCCGCTGCGATAACAGCAGCGACGTGAATTCAGCAGAGGAAATTAATGAATTCCACCAATGCGCGATAACCGCACGCCGGTCGGCCATTCACCTTCCTGCTTTTCAAAACTCATCCAGATAGCGGTTGCTTTTCCGACCAGGTTGGCTTCCGGCACAAAGCCCCAGTACCGGCTGTCGGCGCTGTTATCCCGGTTGTCGCCCATCATGAAGTACTGACCGGGCGGCACAATCCAGGTGGCCAGCGGCAGACCGGACTGATGGTAGTACATCCCAACCTGATCCTGGGCAATCGGCACCATCAGAATTCGGTGCGTCACGTCGCCCAACGTCTCCTGACGCTCGGTAAGACGAATACCGTCGGCTTTGGTTTCGCCCTTCGGCAACTGCCAGAAACCGCTGCTCGCTTCGCCGCCGTTGCTGCGGGAGAAGGTCTGAACAAAATCGCTCGGCTCCACGTTGGAATAGGTCACCGGCAGCGCGTTGCCGCAGGCCTGTCCGGAACTGCAGCCCGGCTGAATAGTGACCTGTTTGGCAACCGGATCGTAGGTGACCTTATCACCCGGTAACCCCACCGCGCGCTTAATGTAGTCCAGACGCGGGTCTTCCGGATATTTAAACACCACGATGTCGCCGCGCTTCGGATGGCCGGTCTCGATCAGCGTTTTCTGGTAGATAGGATCTTTAATGCCGTAGGCAAATTTCTCCACCAGAATAAAATCGCCGATGAGCAGCGTTGGCATCATCGAACCTGAAGGGATCTGGAAAGGCTCATAAATAAATGAACGTACCACCAGAACGATCGCCAGCACCGGGAAAACCGATGCGCCGGTTTCCAGCCAGCCCGGTTTCGGGCCGACTTTCTTCAGCGTCTTCTTGTCCAGTTGCTCGCCGGTCGCTGCCTGAGCAGCGGCCTGACGTTCACGACGTTTCGGTGCAAAAATGAACTTGTCCAGGCACCATAAAACGCCCGTCACCAGGGTTGCAATCACCAGGATCAGGGCAAACATGTTCGCCATGCCAACTCCTTAGGGTTATTTGCCGTCTTTACCAACGTGCAGAATGGCGAGGAACGCTTCCTGCGGCAGCTCAACGTTACCGACCTGCTTCATACGCTTCTTACCTTCTTTCTGCTTCTGCAGCAGCTTTTTCTTACGGCTGACGTCGCCGCCGTAGCATTTCGCCAGGACGTTTTTACGCAGCTGTTTCACCGTAGAGCGCGCGATAATGTGGTTACCGATGGCCGCCTGAATCGCGATATCGAACTGCTGACGCGGAATCAGATCTTTCATCTTTTCCACCAGCTCGCGGCCGCGATACGGCGCGTTATCGTTGTGGGTGATCAGCGCCAGCGCATCGACGCGCTCACCGTTGATCAGCACATCGACGCGTACCATGTTCGACGCCTGGAAGCGTTTGAAGTTGTAGTCCAGCGACGCATAGCCGCGGGAGGTGGACTTCAGGCGGTCGAAGAAGTCGAGAACCACTTCCGCCATCGGAATTTCATAGGTCAGCGCCACCTGTTTACCGTGGTAAACCATGTTGGTCTGCACCCCACGCTTCTCGACACACAAGGTAATCACGTTGCCGAGGAACTCCTGCGGCAGCAGCATGTGACACTCGGCGATCGGCTCGCGCAGCTCCTGAATATTATTCAGCGGCGGCAGCTTGGACGGGCTGTCGACGTAGATAACTTCTTTGGAGGTGGTCTCTACTTCGTAGACTACCGTCGGCGCGGTGGTGATCAGGTCGAGATCGTATTCACGCTCCAGACGCTCCTGAATGATCTCCATGTGCAGCAGGCCGAGGAAGCCGCAGCGGAAGCCGAAGCCCAGCGCGGTAGAGCTTTCCGGCTCGTAGAACAGAGAGGCATCGTTAAGGCTCAGTTTGCCCAGCGCGTCGCGGAAAGCTTCATAATCATCGGAGCTCACCGGGAACAGGCCGGCATACACCTGCGGTTTCACCTTCTTAAAGCCAGGCAGCGCTTTGTCTGCCGGGTTGCGGGCGGCGGTCAGGGTATCGCCCACCGGCGCGCCGAGGATGTCTTTGATCGCGCAGACCAGCCAGCCTACCTCGCCGCATTTCAGCTCGGTACGGTCAACCTGTTTCGGGGTGAAGATGCCCAGACGATCAGCGTTATAGACCTGGCCGGTGCTCATGACCTTGATCTTGTCGCCCTTGCGCATGGTGCCGTTTTTAATCCGCACCAGCGAAACCACGCCGAGGTAGTTATCGAACCAGGAGTCGATAATCAGCGCCTGCAGCGGCGCGTCCGGATCGCCTTCCGGCGGTGGGATATCGCGCACCAGACGCTCCAGCACGTCGGTCACGCCGACGCCGGTTTTCGCTGAGCAGCGCACCGCGTCGTGGGCGTCGATCCCGACGATATCTTCAATCTCGTCCGCTACGCGCTCAGGGTCGGCCGCAGGCAGGTCGATCTTGTTGAGTACCGGAACCACTTCGAGATCCATCTCCATGGCGGTGTAGCAGTTGGCCAGGGTCTGGGCTTCTACCCCCTGCCCGGCGTCTACCACCAGCAGCGCGCCTTCGCACGCGGCAAGAGAACGGGAAACTTCATAAGAGAAGTCCACGTGGCCCGGGGTGTCGATAAAGTTCAGCTGGTAGGTCTCACCGTCGCTGGCCTTATAGTCCAGGGTGACGCTCTGCGCCTTGATGGTGATCCCGCGTTCGCGCTCAAGATCCATGGAGTCCAGAACCTGGGCTTCCATTTCACGATCAGAAAGGCCACCGCAAATCTGGATGATACGGTCAGACAGCGTCGACTTACCGTGGTCGATGTGAGCGATGATCGAAAAGTTACGTATATTCTTCATATTTAGAGTTAATTATGCCTTACGAGTATCATGAGGCCGCTGTACTGTGCCTGACGTTTTTTAATCCGAAAACGCCGCATTCTACACTACATCCGCGAAACCAGGAAATGCTGTTAGATCCAGCATACCCGCAGAAATTGTGGCGTTGTAACAGGAAAGGTAAATAAAGATAAGGGCCAGTGAAATCACTGGCCCATGTCGGAGGAAGGCGTATCAACACGCAGCAGATCCGGCGGCAGTGCGACGTTCAAAATCACCGGCTGCCAGGACTGACGTGCCGCCAGTCGCGGCGACAGACCGCGCGCCACCAGGAAGCCGCCGACGCCGCCCAGCAGCGCGCCGCAAAGTGACGCAATATCGCTGGCAAACAGCACCTGAAAAATAGACGCCATTACAAACAGCCCCGCCAGCGGCGCCATATACACCAGCATCGCTGAGCCCAGCAGGCTGCTTTCAGCGATCCCCAGCTCCACTTTTTGCCCCGCGGCCAACGGCTGCTCGCAGGGCACGCTAATGGTATGGCTGGTCTGCGGCCCCAGCTTGTTTAGCACCCGGCTACCACAGCCGGCACGGGAGGCGCAGCTGCTGCAGGAGGCTTTAACGTCGCAGTGCACCTGCGCCACGCCGTTATGCCAGGAAACCACGGTAGCCCACTCTTTAATCATTGTACTGCCTTGAATTTAATACTGTCAGAGATACGCTTCGCCGTCTGCGGCGGCAGCTCGCCCACTACGGTTATCTCCGCGTTATCGCGCACCGTCGTGCTGACGGTGCGTCGGCCGGTGCGCAACAGCTGGTCGCTGCTGGCCGCCGTGGCGCGGTTGATATTGATCGAGAAGCTGAACAAGCCGTCGGAATAGAGACGTGATTCTACCGGACCGTCAAAGGTGGGAAGACGGCGCTGGCTGCTGGAAACCTCAGTCACGCCCTGCGGGAGCCACGTCGGCGCCCAGTTGAAGTTAGCTTTGTCGCCTCCTTCAGGCACCGACAGCTGCGGCGGCAAATTCGCTTTTGCCAGCGTCTCCATGCTGGCGCTGACGTTATCGCCAACGTTGAAGGAGACGACCCGGAACTGCTCCAGCGTTTCCCCGTCGCGGTCGAGCAAATCGACGCGCAGCGGCAGCTTGGTTTCAGCATCCAGCCAGGCGATAAAGCTGTAGCGCGTGCCGTCGCGAGCCACGACGCGGATCACGTCGCAGAGGCGGTCAGCGATACGGGTACGGCCCACGGAGATAAAATCATACGCCGCGGAGAGGCGTTTGAAATCGCTATATACCAGCGATGGCAGCGAATCGACGATATAGTCGCCGTTCAGGGTGAACGGATCGAGACCGGGTTCAAAATAGCTGATTTCCGTGCCGCGCAGGACCACTTCCCGGCGCGGACCGTCCAGCTGCAGCAACTGCGCCAGCGGTTGGTTGTTCAGTCGCGCGTGACGATAGCGCAGCGACTCAACGCCTTGTTTGCTGATGCTAACAAAAGACAGCTCATAATTGAGAGACTGGCTGGCCAGGTTCATCTGCTGCAACAACGCCCCGGACGATGTATCAGCCGAGGCGTTGACAGAGAACAACAGGCTGCCTGCCATGAGCGACATGGCACACCAAAGTTGCTTCATTACTGCGATTGCGTTCCTAAAGTTTGATAGCCCGGTACCTGGACTGCGGCCTGCTGAGTCTGGGCCTGGCCAAACTGAAGCTGCTCAGCGTGCAGGCGGCGCTGCAGTTCGTAGTCCTGCAGCATGGCGTTAATTCGGCGGCGCTGTTCCTGGACCTGCGCCTGCTGGCCGCTTCCCGCTGACGCGTCAGCCGGCACGCCAAGACTTACCGGGCTTGCTTTACCCATCATGGGCAGCGTATTGAACACCGGCGCTTCTGGCTGCTGAGCGGAATCAGACTGACCATTATAGTGCTGGACGCCGACGATAACCGCAAGCGATACACAGGCGGCAACGCCCATTTGAGTCAGGGAGCTGGCCCACGGACGCACCTTGTTCCAGAACGGCATCTGCCGCCACTGATGCGGTGCGGGCTGAGATTCAGGAATAAGCGGAGCCGTCTGACGAACGGGCTCATTTTCAATGGCGGCCATCACCCGGGCGGAGATATCAAATTGCAGCACCTCAGCGGTATCGCCACGCAGCGTATCGCGGATAAGGTGATAACTCTCCCAGGTTTTTTGCATCTCAGAAGAACGACTCAGCTCGTTGAGCAGTTCGTTATCCAGCGTTTCACCATCCATTAAAGCCGAAAGTTTTTCTTTCTGCATGCCTGATACCCTTTTCCAGTATTCCGCTATCGTCAACGCCTGATAAGCGGTTGAACTTTATTATCAATAGCTTCTCGCGCCCGGAAGATACGCGAACGCACCGTCCCAACCGGACAATCCATGATAGCGGCTATCTCTTCATAGCTCAGGCCATCCAGCTCCCGTAACGTAATTGCCATGCGTAAATCTTCCGGGAGCGATTCAATGGTACGAAAAACTATTTGTCTCAGTTCTTCTGACAACATTAAGTTCTCAGGGTTCGAAATTTCTTTCAACGCCCCGCCGCTTTCGAAGTTTTCCGCCTCGTTGGCGTCAACATCGCTGGACGGCGGACGGCGCCCCTGAGCAACCAGATAATTCTTCGCCGTGTTGACGGCGATACGGTATAACCAGGTGTAAAAAGCGCTATCTCCCCGGAAAGAGTCCAGCGCACGCCATGCCTTAACGAACGATTCCTGAACAACGTCAGCGATATCGCCCGGCGGTACATAGCGGGAAACCAGGCTCGCGACCTTATGCTGATAGCGCACTACCAGCAAATTAAACGCTTTCTGATCTCCTTTCTGGACCCGTTCAACAAGGACCTGATCCGTTAACTGCTCGCTCATCCGAGGTAATGTCTCCCCAAACCCAATTCCCATGCGTCTTCAAAACACCACCCAAAATCTGCATTATGAGCAAGCTGACTGTTGGAGTGCATGAAAACAATAAAGTTCCGTTACGCTTTTTGTTTTTTGTCTGGCAACGGCGGCAGATCGTTATCAATCATTATATGCCCAGGTTGCTAAACGATAGGTAAGTCAATAAGAAAAAGCGCAGGCCCGTCTGAAGGGTATCGTAACACGCCGTTTATTTCACTATAAAATCCAATGCCATCAACCTTCCCCGCGTCTCATTTTCAGCGCGCAAGACGCCGTTTCCGTTCGCCTTTTGTTTAGCCGTCACAACAGCAGACAAAAAAATTGTACGATTCCTCACGGACCGGTGCTATTGTGAGCTAAATGTGTTTAGTAAATTAAACAAAGACAATGAATACCACTCCTGACTTCTCTTGTGATGTGTTGATTATCGGCAGCGGCGCTGCCGGTCTTTCCCTTGCCCTGCGCCTGGCTGAGCACAGTTCGGTGACAGTGCTGAGTAAAGGGCCGATCAGCGAAGGTTCGACGTTCTACGCCCAGGGTGGGATTGCCGCCGTCTTCGATGAGACGGACAGTATTGAATCCCATGTCGAAGATACCCTCATCGCCGGCGCGGGGCTCTGCGATCGTCATGCGGTCACCTTCGTCGCCAGCAACGCCCGATCATGCGTCCAGTGGCTTATCGATCAGGGAGTGCTGTTTGACACCCAGGTCCAGGCCAATGGCGAAGAGAGCTATCATCTCACGCGCGAAGGGGGGCACAGCCATCGGCGCATTCTTCACGCCGCCGACGCCACCGGCAAAGCGGTAGAGACGACGCTGGTCGATAAAGCGCTTGCCCATCCTAATATCCGCATCCTTGAGCGCAGCAATGCCGTCGATTTAATCGTATCGGATAAGATTGGCCTGCCGGGCACCCGCCGGGTGGTCGGGGCATGGATCTGGAATCGTAATAAAGAGCGGGTGGAAACCTGCAGCGCGAAAGCCGTAGTACTCGCTACCGGCGGGGCCGCGAAGGTTTATCAATATACCACTAACCCCGACGTCTCTTCCGGAGACGGGATTGCAATGGCCTGGCGGGCGGGATGTCGGGTGGCGAATCTGGAGTTTAACCAGTTCCACCCCACCGCGCTATATCACCCCCAGGCGCGTAATTTCCTGCTTACTGAAGCGCTGCGCGGCGAAGGCGCCCACCTTAAACGCCCGGATGGCACCCGCTTTATGCCGGACTTTGACGAGCGCGGCGAGCTGGCCCCGCGCGATATCGTCGCCCGCGCCATCGACCATGAAATGAAGCGCCTGGGCGTAGACTGTATGTTCCTTGATATCAGCCATAAACCCGAGGCGTTTGTTCGCCAGCATTTCCCGATGATTTATGAAAAGCTGCTCGGCCTGGGAATTGATTTAACCAAAGAGCCGGTGCCGGTCGTCCCCGCCGCGCATTACACCTGCGGCGGCGTGATGGTGGATGATAATGGCCGCACCGACGTCGATGGTTTATACGCCATCGGCGAAGTTAGCTACACCGGGCTGCACGGCGCGAATCGTATGGCGTCGAACTCGTTGCTGGAGTGCCTGGTCTATGGCTGGTCCGCCGCGGAGGATATTGCCCGGCGCCTGCCGCTCGCCCAGAAGGTCGCCACGCTGCCAGCATGGGATGAAAGTCAGGTGGAGATCCCGGATGAACTGGTGGTTATCCAGCACAACTGGCACGAACTGCGCCTGCTGATGTGGGATTACGTGGGGATTGTGCGCACCACCCGCAGGCTGGAGCGCGCCCTGCGGCGCATTACCATGCTCCAGCAGGAGCTGGATGAGTATTACGCCCGCTTCCGCGTCTCGAATAATTTGCTGGAACTGCGCAATCTGGTGCAGGTGGCGGAGCTTATCGTACGCTGCGCGATGTTGCGTAAGGAGAGCCGCGGTCTGCATTATACCCTCGACTATCCGCAGCCGCTGCCTGACAGCGGCCCGTCGATACTCTCGCCCCTGGCTCACATAAAGAGATAAAAGTCCTCGGTCAGAGCGGTAAAGCCTTCCGAATATTGCTGCTCTGGCCCGCGGATCGCCAGCCTGTCGCTGAAACACTCCCCTGCCGTCGGGGAGAAAGCCAGCAGCACCCGATGCGGCGGTCGCAGCTCGGTCTCCGCCACGTCAGTACGCAGTCGCAGATGCCAGCCCATCGCCCTTGCCCGTTCGATGAACGCATTACCAATATCCACCGGCAACACCACGCAAAAAAAACCTTCTTCGGTAATATGCTCTGCGGCACAGGTCAGCAGGGAGGCGTGATCGAGCGTAGTGGTGTACCGCGCCTGCTCTCGCTGCGAGGTCGCGCATGGCACGCCTTCGGCAAAAAAGGGCGGATTACTGATTATCAGTTCATAGCGTCGAGTTTGCGACGGCTGCCACTGATGAATATCGGCCTGCCAGACCTCAATCCGCGAAGCCCACGGCGACGCGAGGGCGTTTTCCCGCGCCTGAGCGGCGGCCTCTTCGTCCAGTTCTACCGCCTCGACATGCACATCATCTCCGGTACGCTGCGCGAGCATCAGCGCCAGCAAGCCGCTGCCCGCGCCAATATCCAGCACATGCTTCACTCCGGCAATCGGCGCCCAGGCGCCCAGCAAAATGCCGTCGGTACCCACCTTCATGGCGCAGCGATCGTGAGCGACAAAGAACCGTTTGAAGGTAAAACCATTGCGCGGCAGCGCAAACTTCGACTGAGACATCCTCAATAACCTTGCCGACAAAAACTCCTGAACCTAAGGCTATGCACAATACCGGAGAACAGATAGCCTTACAAACAGATGAACATTACGTCAGTAACGTCTATAATCGGCGGCCCACTCAGAGGTAGAACATGACTGTAACGACTTTTTCCGAACTTGAACTCGACGAAAACCTGCTGGAAGCCCTCCAGGATAAAGGTTTCACTCGCCCGACAGCCATTCAGGCCGCCGCTATTCCGCCTGCGCTCGATGGCCGTGACATTCTCGGTTCAGCGCCGACCGGCACCGGTAAAACGGCGGCGTATCTGCTGCCAGCGTTGCAGCACCTGCTCGATTTCCCGCGTAAGAAATCCGGCCCGCCGCGCATTCTTATCCTGACGCCGACCCGTGAGCTGGCGATGCAGGTAGCCGACCACGCCCGCGAGCTGGCGAAGCATACCCATCTGGACATCGCTACCATTACCGGCGGCGTGGCGTACATGAACCACGCGGAAGTGTTCAGCGAAAACCAGGACATCGTAGTCGCCACCACCGGTCGCCTGCTGCAATATATTAAAGAAGAGAATTTCGACTGCCGCGCCGTCGAGACCCTAATCCTCGATGAAGCCGACCGCATGCTGGATATGGGTTTTGCCCAGGATATCGAAACCATCGCCGGTGAAACTCGCTGGCGCAAGCAGACTATGCTGTTCTCCGCGACGCTGGAAGGCGATGCGATCAAAGACTTCGCTGAGCGTCTGCTGGAGGAGCCGGTTGAAGTTTCCGCCAATCCGTCAACCCGCGAGCGTAAGAAAATCCATCAGTGGTACTACCGCGCCGACGATATCGAACATAAAACCAAACTGCTGGTGAATCTGTTGCAACAGCCGGAAGCCACCCGCGCTATCGTGTTTGTGCGTAAGCGTGAGCGCGTGCATGAGCTGGCTAACTGGCTGCGTGAGGCCGGGATTAACACCTGCTGGCTGGAAGGCGAGATGGTGCAGGCCAAGCGAAACGAAGCTATCAAGCGCCTGACCGACGGCCGCGTCAACGTGCTGATCGCCACCGACGTCGCTGCCCGCGGTATCGATATTCCGGACGTCAGCCACGTCTTTAACTTCGATATGCCGCGTACCGCGGATACCTACCTGCACCGTATCGGTCGTACCGGCCGCGCCGGTAAAAAAGGGACCGCCATTTCTCTGGTCGAGGCTCATGACCACCTGCTGCTGGGTAAGATTGGTCGCTATATTGAAGAGCCGTTGAAAGCCAGAGTTATCGATGAACTGCGCCCGACGACCCGTGCGCCGAGCGAGAAGCTGACGGGTAAGCCATCGAAGAAAGTGCTGGCGAAGCGTGCGCAGAAGAAAAAAGATGAAAAAGAGAAACCGCGGGTGAAGAAGCGCCACCGCGAT